>CACZPL010000234.1 GCA_902783015.1 uncultured Lachnospiraceae bacterium | reverse complement strand
CACCGCTGAAGCCGAAGGAAATATCGATATCGAAAAGCCGGTGATCGAGATCACCGATTCCAGAGTGGATGCCTACGGCAATGTGACAGTCAGCTTTAAGGTGAGCGACATGATCTCGGGCGTGGATACCGGACGCGTGGCAGTGAACGGTTCCGAGGTTCTCGTATCCAATATTGACGGCCTTGTGACCGGAAGCTTTAAGGCAAGCGGCAGCAACACATACACCATCACTGCATATGATATTGCCGGCAACGCGGCGGAAGAGGTAACATTCAAGCCTCTCGGCCTCTCGGCCACCACCGTGATGGACATCACATCGAGCAGCGCCCTGTTGGAAGCTTATGTGACACAGGGAACCAACCCGATCTCCAGAAGCCAGTGCTATGTGGAATATAAAGAGGCTGACGGCGGAAGTTTTGAGACGGCACTTACCAAGAAGACCGACACGGCAGACGGACTTACCATGACTCAGACATGGGCAAACTTGAAGTCCAACACAGTATATGATTACCGCATCGTGGCAAAGACAGAAACAGGAGATGAGACGAGAGTCATCACCGGAAGCTTTAAGACGGCGAGCAAGGATGCGACAGCAACCGTATACGGTCAGGCAAGATATGACAACAACATTCCTGCGGACTATAACAAGTATCCGATTTATGTAAACCTCTACAGAGGCGATACCAGCATTGCAGGTACAAAGGTGACCGAGGACGGTTCCTATGACTACATCTTCAAGAACGTATCGGACGGCACTTACCGCGTGGTGGCAACCGACGGACAGCTCTCCAGAGAAGCAGTCGTGATCGTTGAAAACGGCGGTGTTTCCTATCCGGAAAACTATGCGATGAAGGGCGGCGTGATCCTGGTACTCTCCGGTTACTCCACGGCAGTGCAGATCGAGGACGGAGAGGTTGAGGTAGCAGTGGACGGCCTGGATAAGGTGTTTGACGATTATTCTTATCCGCTCCTCTTTGATGATTCGGATACGAGGACCGTGGAAGCCGGCGGATCCATCAGGATCGTGCTTCATGCAAGCTACACCAGAGTTTCCGAGGTCGGTACCACGGAGGCAGCCATCTTCTCCGACAGGCTCGGCGAAAAGGCAGAGGTGGTAAGATACATCACGCTGTATGTGACAAAGCAGCTCTATGATAAGAACGGCGATCTGATCAAGGAGACAGAGGTGCCGAGACTGGCAGAGCCCGTTACGGTTTCTTTCCCGCTTGAAGATCTGTCGGGACAGAAGATCTTTGTGGCATCCATTCACGGAGATGCAAACAATTACTCCTTTACTAACTGGGGTACCGCGGATGATGTGACCATCAGTACAAACTATGTGACCATCACAACGGATAAGTTCTCGCTCTATGCGCTTTACAGATACCTGGCAAAGCCGGCCTATACCGTAAACTGGTACAACGGAGATCTCACACTGATGAAGACGGAGATCGTGGAGGAAGGCGATGCGGCGACACCGCCGGAGGAAACGCCGACCAAGGCAGCGACAGAGAAGTATACCTACACCTTCTACGGCTGGGATCACGACTACAGCAGTATCACACCGGATATGATCAACGAGGGAGAGAACACGGTAAATATCCTGTCAACCTTCATGGCGATCAAGATTCCTGATCCGCAAAAAACACAGTACACCGTGAACTGGTATGATGGTGATAACAATCTGATGAAGAGCGAGATCGTGGAGGAGGATGCATCGGCGACACCGCCGACAAAGACTCCGACCAAGGCAGCAACCAAGAACTATAAATACACCTTTACCGGTTGGAATGTGGATTACTCCAAGATCACGGCGGATAAGGTGAACGGCGCAAACAACACGGTGAACATCCAGCCGCAATTCAGGGCTACAAGGATCGATCCGGATGATCCGACGACAGATGATACCACGGATACGGAAAAGCCGACCACGGAGAAAAAGACGACGGAAGAGAAGCCGACCACCGAGGAACCGCCTACAACGGAAGCTCCTCCGACTACGGAAAGCAAGACCAAACCGTCGGATGATCCTTCGGATATCAGCAAGAAGCCGGCAACCTATACCTATGTAGGTTCCGATTCCTCGCCGAAGACGGGAGATGCGACTCCGATCGTTCTGCTCATCTCGATGATGGGACTTTCGGGCACCGGATTGGCCTTCCTGACCGCAGCTCGTAAAAAGAAGAATTCTAAGTAAATAAAGTATGGACGAACGTCCACACGTGTGTTATAATGTCAAACGCCCTGTTGCAAGCGCAGCAGGGCGTAGATTATGAATGGAGGATATTTGAGAGATGAGTTTATCGGTTGAAAAGTTGGAAGGCAGCATGGCAAAGCTTACCATAGAGGTTCCCGCCGAGGAGTTTGACAAGGCGGTAAAGGATGCATATAACAAGACAAAGGGACGTTTTCAGGTGCCGGGGTTCCGTAAGGGCAAGGTGCCGCAGCAGTTTATAGAGAAGATGTACGGACCGGAGATCTTTTATCAGGACGCTGCAAACGACCTGATCAACAAGTTCTATCCGGAAGAGCTTGAGAATTGCGAGGAGGAGATCGTATCAAATCCGGAGATCGATGTGGAGCAGGTAGAGAAGGGCAAGCCTTTCATCTTCACCGCAACCGTTGCATTAAAGCCTGAGATCAAGCTCGGCGACTACAAGGGTGTGGAGATCGAGAAGGTAGACGCTGAGGTAACAGACGCTGACGTGACCGCAGAGATCCTGAAGACACAGAAGGAGAACGGCCGTAAGGTTGATGTGACCGATCGTGCTGCGAAGCTTGACGATGAGGTAAACATCGACTTCGAGGGCTTCATTGATGATGTTGCATTTGAAGGCGGCAAGGGCGAGGGCTTCAAGCTGACACTCGGCTCCCATTCCTTCATTGATACCTTCGAGGATCAGATCGTGGGCAAGAACATCGGTGATGAGTTCGATGTCAATGTGACCTTCCCGGAGGATTATCATCAGGCAGATCTTGCAGGAAAGCCTGCGCTGTTCAAGGTGAAGCTCAACGCCATCACCGAACTGCAGCTGCCTGAGCTCGATGACGATTTTGCTTCCGACGTTTCATCCTTCGAGACCATGGATGAATATAAGGAAGATGTTAAGAAGACCCTGCAGGTGAAGAAGGATCGTGAGGCAAAGCGCACACGCGAGAGCAAGGTGGTTGAGAAGCTTGCGGAATCCGCTGAGGTGGATATTCCGGAGCCGATGATCGCATACAACCAGGAGCGTATGTTTGACGAAATGTCTCAGAATATGATGTATCAGGGACTTCGCATGGAGGATTACCTCCGTATGATGAAGACCACCAAGGAAGAAATGCTTGAGCGCGTGAAGCCGGATGCGATCGTTCGGATCAAGACAGGTCTTGTGCTTGAGAAGGTGGCAGAGCTTGAGAATATCCAGGTATCCGATGAGGATGTGGATGAAGAGCTGAAGAAGCTCGGCGAGAGCTATCAGATGGAACCCGAGAAGCTGAAGGAGATCATGGGCGAGAAGGAGCTTGCGAACATCAAGAAGGATCTTGCATCCAGAAAAGCACTTGATTTCCTTGCAGAGAATTGCAAAGAAGTTTAATGAATGAGGGTTAAAGGAAACAATGCCTAATCGTGTAGACGAACGAAAGAAAATACGTTGCTCGTTCTGTAACAAGACACAGGAGCAGGTCAGAAAGCTGATCGCGGGCCCCGGCGTGTATATCTGTGACGAGTGTATCGATATCTGTGCGGAGATCATTCAGGATGAGTTCGCGGACGACATCGATACCGATATCAATCTCTTAAAGCCGAAGGAGATCAAGGCGTTTTTGGACGACTATGTGGTTGGTCAGGAGACCGCGAAAAAGGTGCTCTCCGTGGCTGTTTACAACCACTATAAGCGCGTGCTTTCCCCACCGGATCTCGACGTGGAGCTGCAAAAGTCCAACGTGTTGATGCTCGGTCCCACCGGTTCCGGTAAGACCTACTTGGCGCAGACTCTGGCCAAGCTGATCAATGTGCCCTGCGCCATTGCCGATGCCACAACCCTGACAGAGGCCGGCTATGTGGGTGAGGATGTGGAAAACATCCTGCTCAAGCTGATCCAGGCGGCAGATTACGATATCGAGCGTGCGGAGCACGGTATCAGATACAT
>CACZPL010000233.1 GCA_902783015.1 uncultured Lachnospiraceae bacterium | reverse complement strand
TTGCGTGATCCTGACTGTCAAAACATATCGTAAGTATAAAACTCCCTGGTAAAATGCGAAAGCTCCATCCAAAACACGCCGTTTGTCTTGCCGTTATTCTGTTCCGCTTCCACTTGCCCCTTCTCGTTCACCCGGTACCGGGGCACATACTTCCCCCACGGATTGCGAAGCTTCAGCATGCGGATCTTCTTCCCGTTATAGTCATATTCACCGCAGTCTAAGACTGCATACGCATGTCCGTCGGCAACGCCTCCATCCATCACTTCTCCGGTATCTGCGGTTCCGTCGCTTCCGGTATCCTTTCTTTCACTTCCTGCAATAATCTTTTTTCCCGCATCCAAGCCCTTTTTTATGTCCTCATAATAAGAGATCATTTGGGGAGTATATTCGCCCGTAAACATCTTCGTATTATACTCAACGTTGGCTTCCTTCACCTTTTCTACGGACAATTGCAGGGTCTTGATCGCATGTTTTTTTACGAGCTCAAACGCTTTTTTCCAGCTTTCCGGATTCTCCGGATCATACAATGTGTAAATAGGGTGCAGAAAGGTTTTTACCACTTTCTCCGCCTCCTCGTAGGTCAGTGCGGTTAGCGCCGCGATCACAGGCTCTGTTTTTTCTATATACTGTTGCGGTGTTTTACTGTACCCGCCTATTTTCTTGTTTTTACACAACCAATCCACCAGGCAATCACTGTCATCCTGCAGGGCCTCTACGCGCGAAAGCCTGTGTTTTTCATACATGTGAAGCTTCGGACCGGGCATACCTTTTCTGGTTCTTCCTGAAAAACCATTCAGATCGTTTTTCGTCAGATATTGACCGAGCGCATTCTTTTCATTTTCCAACCGGGCAATTTGGTCTTCCAGCCTCTTATGCTCCGGATCATCGACCGAAAGCTTTTCCATATCGTACTTCAGCTTCGGAAGCTGTTCAAACACGATCACGTTCCAGCGGGCTTTTTTTTCAACAATCTCCGGATGCGCCTCTTCCCATGCCTGATCTATAGCGTCAAGCTGCTCCGTGATCTCTTTATAACAGACCACGATTTTTTCCTCCATAGGGTCCTCACAGACATAGAACTCCCGATTCAGTCCTATCTTGATCCGGTTCGCTTCCATATCTGCGATCTTTTCATATTTTTCCGCCTGTTCCGGGTCTGCCCCCTGTTTTCTGTATCCATCTCTACTGTAAGCTTTTCCGCAGAGCTTTTTTTCATCAGCCTTCGCCGCAAGCATCAAATCCATCATCGCCATCGCCTTACCGGCGTCAGTTTTTTCAAATGTAGCCATGGCAACGGGGCCTGCTTTTATTCCGTTCAGTCCGATCTTCGTAAACAAAGACTTTTCTATATGGACAGTCTCGCTCGGCTTGCCGGCAAGTGCCAGAGACCCCATCTCGGGATTTCCCCCCTCATTTAAAATGGCAAGATCCACCGGGCTTTTCAGATCATATTTTTTTCTTTTTTTATAAACATTGTCATCTGTCTCATACTGATGTCGCTTGAATATGGCATACGCAACCTCAAAATACTTGACCCATAAGGTATATCTGGTCCCCGCATCCGGCGCGATCTTCGGGATCCTCACCAGTACAGGTCTCATCTTTTGGGGATCTTTTTTATCTCTTTCGTAAAACCTGACTGTAACGTTAAAACCCTCGTCATACATCATGTCTCTGATCGCATTCGGATCCTTCGCCACAAGTCTGGCGAGCACGGCAACAAAATAACAATCTCCAAAGTCTCCCTGCAGCACATCCTGCACACACGGCTCATGAACAAACAGAGGATTCTCGCGTTTTCTTGCCTCGATTTTTTTATTTTCATTCGTGGAATTTACAAAGGACGTATCTCCCTCTTTTATTTTATCCGTGTAATCCAAAACGATCGCATTTTTCTCTTCCTTCGGCTTCAGATTCCCTCTGAACGTGTTTTCAAAAAAGGTTTTGTATTTTGTCAGCATTTCCCTTTCTTCCGTCGAGAGGTCGGATTTCTTCAACGCTTTTTTTATGTCACCGACAATCTTCACAAACAGTGAATTTTCCTGTCGGAATTTTACAGCTCTTGCCATTGCCTTTTTTTTCTGGCCCTGTGAGATTGCCGCACTGATATGCATGGCGGTCAAGCGTATTTCCGAATATGCGGAAATGTCGGCGAGGATCGTGCGGATCTCTTTTCTGCTCTTTCGGAATCTTATGGAGTCCTGCATCTGCATAAATCTCAATTCGTTTTTCTTCTCGACTCTTTTTATGTCGGACTGATCATAATGTATATTCAAACTGCCGAAGGATAATATCCCCTTCGAAGAAACCTTGACCGTCCTCGTATCCGACGGATCATATTTTTTCTTGTTTATGAGTTTTAGGGCGTCCACTTCCTCCCTAAGATCCGCAAGACGCTCCTCCACCTTGGCCCGCAGAGCTTTTACTTCTTTTTTTCTCTGAATACCCCGGAAAGAAAAAGGGTGCCGGAAGAAGCAATACCACCAGCAACTCGATATGATCGCTTCGGCATCGCGCATGAGCTTCTCTGCCGCCTCGATACGCTCTTTGCTTTTTACGTCCGCCCTGTCATAGGCGTCAAGCTCTGCAAAATAGGCAGCCACGGAATTTCGAATTAAGACCATGCGGCTGCTGTCTTCGGATTTTGCCACCCCGCTTTTTGCGGTAAACTCGATGGCGGGTCCGACGGGCTTTTGTATCGCGGCCGTACCAAAATCAGAGGCAGGAATCTGCTCCGTGATCAAAGTCACCGTCCCCTGCGCCGTCTGCGCCGTCTGTGCGGTCTGCTGCGTCGTGACGGATTGAAGCGCTGTCTCCTGCGCCTCGGATTCCGTCAGCTGTCCGGTCTTAAGCTCGTCTTTTTTCTCTTCTATTTGCAGTAATTCCCCATCCCTTGGCATCAAAACCCTCCTGTCGCAAATCTTCGGACTCGTCTTCGGTTGATCTGCGGAAAGATCATGTGCAGGAACTCATCCTCCTGCTCGCTCCGCACGGGAATCTCCAGTATCGTCTTGCGTTTATAGTACAGATGCGCCATGGTGATCGCGTCACAGATCACCTGGTGCATCAGGTCGCAGGTCACTTCGTCCGTGCCGCCGAAATAGCGTAAGATCAGTCTGCCCGAAGGCATCCTCTGAAAGAGCGCAAATGCATCGTAACCGCGCTTCCCGCTGTGTACGATGCTGACCTCCCGTTCCAGATCCTCCCAAGACTGCAGCAGGATCTCACGGACACCCTTGATGTACACGTCCCGAAGGCTCTCTTCGATGGTACGCTTCAGCTTTACGACCTCCGCCTCTCCAAGCGGCAGATCACCCGGATAGATATCCGGGATTTTCCCCAGCCACTCCTTTGCGGTGCCGAGGGAAACCAGATAGGTATCGCTTTCCATCCATTCATGCAGAAAACCGCAGGCGGTGAAAAAGTGCTCTAAATCGGATAGCCCTTTTTCCGGCAGATCGATATACACGCTCTCCACATCCATTTCCCGCAGGTTTCGGATCAGCTCGCTGATCATGGCCATGCCGATTCCCTGTCTCCTGTAGTCCTCCGCTACGCAAATGCTGTCTATGACCGCGTAGCCATCATCGACATCATCCCGCTCGATCACGTGAAAACACAAAAGCCCCACAGCGATATATGCGGGACGCTCGCCGGCCACCGCGCCGATCCCGCAGTGTTCGGGAAGGCGAAGCTCCGCAAAGGCATCCTCCGTGCAAAGCATCCTGAAATAATCCTTATTCTGTTCCGTGATCGAAGTCAATTTCATTTGGTTTCCTTACTCACCTCGTTGGCATCGCTGATCTTTTCCGTGATCACCTCTCCGACCTGCTGCCGGCGTATACCGGTATGCCAAACCCTCTCGGGATCAGCTTTTCCGCCAGCGTGAGCACCTGTTCGTTGTGTCTGTCAAAGACCACCTTTTGGTCGGGTCCGTATTTTTCTTCCATTGCGCACATGAAGCGGTACATCAGCATGGGCAGCGTGGATCTGACGTTGCTGTCCAGGCAGATCATGAGCTGTACCGCGATCAGGCCCGAGGGCTTCTTGTGAAACAGGAAAAAACCGTTCACGCCATTCTCATCCATCGAGGCACAGGAGACATCCGTCTCGAACCACCGGATGTACAGATCTCCCAGGTCGTCACACAAGCCCGTTCTGCCCTTTGACAGACACTTGGCGATACCCGCGCGAAACGCGCGCGGCGGGACCTCCTTTATCGCTTTTATGGAGCTCGGTATCTTCTTGCCCCTCATTTTATTCATAAGGGCCGAACGGGAGAGCTCAGACAGCTTCACCGCGATCAGGTTGCTCTCGGAAAGCCGCATGTCAAAGCCCGCGTCCATCAGCTGTGCTTTTAATTCCCTGCAGTTTCTGACCGGGATCACGACCGTCGAGCGGACACCCCCCTGTTCCGCCACCCGTATCCGGTAAGAGTCAAGCATCCGGGTCATGGCTTCGGGGTCATCGGAGCGGATCCACTCGATCAGGCTTTCTTTTTCCGCATCGGGCTTCAGGTTCTTGATCTGCCAGATCATGGCTGCCTTCACTCCGCCGAGATCATCACATGCAACCAGCCCGAAGTAGTTGACCCGTTCCAAATTTTCCGCCGCATCCTCGTCTATGTAGTCACTGTACAGCCCCATGTTTTCGTCGGAAAGATCTGCGATCACATACATTTTTCGCGCCTCCTGTCCAATATGTAATGGCACGATTCGC
>CACZPL010000232.1 GCA_902783015.1 uncultured Lachnospiraceae bacterium | reverse complement strand
GTGTGATACATCGGGATGTAGTTCAGTTTGGTAGAACGCTTGACTGGGGGTCAAGAGGTCGCAGGTTCAAGTCCTGTCATTCCGATTTTTTTATTTGCAATTTTCTATTTATATTTTATTTCCACAAGGGTTAAGCCGCAGGCCTCGGCGGTCGGTCCCGCCTTTGCCCTGTCCTTGGCATCCAGGATTTCCTTTACCCTCTCAACCTCATACAAGCCGGTTCCGACACGAAGAAGCGTACCCATAATGATCCGGACCATATTGTACAGAAATCCCGTACCGCGGATCGTCATGATGAGCATCTTGCCCTCTTTGCGGAAGCTGATGTCCGTGACTGTGCGGGTTGTGGTCAACACCTGGGTGCGCGGTGTGCAGAAGGACTTGAAATCATGCTCTCCAATCAGGCACTGCGCCGCCTGTTCCATTTTTTCCACATCAATCTTATAGTACACGAATTTCGAGTAGAGCCTGACAAGCGGATTCGGGAATCGGTCGTTCCAGATGCGATATTCATAAGTCTTTTCAGTATCGCAGTAACGCGGATGAAAATCCGGTGCCACCTCGCAGGAATCCACGATGCGGATATCCTCCGGCAGGCGCTGATTCAGCGCAAAGGAGAGCTTTTCCGCCGGTATCCTTGTCTCCGTGTCGAATACCGCCACATTTCCGAGCGCGTGCACGCCCGAATCCGTACGGCTTGCACCGATCACGCGGATATCCTCCTTCAGAAGATCGCACAGGTTTTTGTTCAGCACCTCTTCAATTGTGATTCCGTTGTCCTGGATCTGCCAACCGCAGTAGTTGGTCCCGTCGTAGGCAACCGTTAACTTCACTCGTTTCATCTTTATCCTCTTTTACGTATATATCCGTTCTTTCTCTAAAAATGAATGATAAAAAAGATCCCCGCCGCGATCACCGTCAAAAGCACGAGATAGGCGACAAGATCGTTCACGCCGTATTTAAGCGGCACAAGCCTCGTGCGCCCCTTTCTGCCTGTGTAGCAGCGCGCTTCCATGGCATCCGCCAGATTTCCCGCACGCCGCACGGAATTCTGAAACAGCGGGATGATCACGTTTTTCAGGCTCTTCAGACGCTTGGCCGGACTGCCCTTGTGAAACTCCGCTCCGCGCGCCTCCTGAGCCTTCATGATACGGTCAAGCTCCGACACGAGCACCGGCAGAAACCGCAGCGCGATGGTGATCCCCATGGCCACCTGCGAGGGCAGATGAAAGCACTTTTCAAAGCCGTCACAGAGCGCAGTCGGCTTCGTGGTGTACATCAAAAGCGACGAGAAAAGGAGCAGCAAAAGCAATCTCCAAAGCACAAATCCGGTCTTGATCAGTCCCTCCCTCGTCACCGTGAGCACGCCGAGATCCGCCACCGTCTCCCCGTAGGTCGTAAACAGATTGATAGCGGAGCAGACACAGAGGAATATCATCAGCCCGCGCATACCCTTCAGCATATGGAGCAAGGGTACGCGCGAGAGCAAGAGCGCCGCGAGAAACACCACTGTCAAAAGCGCAAACAAAGGCACGCTCCGGTCCGGCAGGGAGAGCAGGATAAACGCGATCACAAAGCGGATCTTTACCCGCGGATCTAAGCTGTGCAAAAGAGATTCCGTACTGTAATATTGTCCGATCGTAAGGTTCCTCATCATTTTCTAAGGCACCTCTCAATCTCACAGACTGCCGCCTCCGGTGTCCGCGCCGGGGGTGATAGTTCCATGCCGCGGTCGCGAAGCGTGCACATAAGCTCCGTCGTAAAGGGCACGCCCGCTTTGACTCCGCCATCCCGATACTGCGCGCAGAATACCTCTGCAGGATCCCCCTCCGTCACCACGCAGCCGTTCTCGATACAGATCACGCGATCCGCATGAGCCAGCGCATCATCAAGGTCATGACTCACAAGCAGCACGGTGATCCCGGCTTCCTTGTTTAGCGCCAGAATGAGTTCCTCCATGCTGCGCCTCCCCTCCGGGTCCAGGCCGGCAAAGGGCTCGTCCATCACAAGATACTCCGGCTGCAGGGCAAGTACGCCCGCAAGCGCCACTCTGCGGCGTTCGCCGCCCGAGAGCTTATCCGGCGGAAGATCATACACATCCTGTGAAAGTCCCACGAGTTCAATACACTCGTAGGCTCTCTTTTCTGCCTCAACCTCGGATATCCCCAAATTGCGCACACCGAAAACCACATCCTCGTACACGTTTTCGGCAAAGAGCTGCTGCTCCGGGTACTGGAACATAAACCCGACCTTGGTGCGAAGACTTCTGATATCCGTGGTGCGATCGTTCACATCAATCCCGTCCACATAGATCTGCCCGCTCTGCGGCGAGAGAAGCCGCGGGATGAGCTGCAGCAGGGTAGATTTCCCGGCACCCGTTCTGCCGGTGATGACCACATACTCACCCTTTGCCACGGAAAAAGAAAGGGAATCGAGCACCTTGTTTTTCCCATAGGAAAAGGAAACACTGTCAAACAGGATCGCGCTCTTCGGGTTTACAGGCAGCTTCTTCGGTTTCCCCGCCTCGAGCTTGACGCCCTTGACAAAGGCGTAAGGGTGTTCCTTTAACAGCCTTGCGCAGATTTCCCCGACACTGTAGAGCTCATCCGTGCGGAGATATCCGTCCTCCTTCAGCTTCCGCGCCACGGAGACAGCCATGGGCACCTCGAGCCCGAGCGCGTCGATCTTTTCGGTATTCGCAAAGATCGCCTGCTTTCTTCCGCTTTTTGCGATCCTTCCCTTATCAAAGACATAGATCATGTCGGCGCACAGAGCCTCCGTCATATTATGCGTGATGAAGATGATGGTCAGCTTTTTTTCACGGTGCAGCTTATCAAGCAGCTGCAGGATCTCCCTTGCCGACGCGGGATCGCACATGGACGTTGCCTCATCGAGCACCATGCATTCCGTTCCCATGGCAAGCACACCCGCTATTGCGAGCTTTTGCTTTTCACCGCCGGACAGGCTTTCCACGGGCGCTTCTGCCTTCTCGGAAAGTCCTACCGCCTCCAGTGCATCGTCAACGCGCCCCGCAAGCTCCTTTTCCGGAACACCCAGGTTCTCCGCGCCGAAGGCGCAGTCCTCACGCACCACGCTGCCCACGAGCTGGTCCTCCGGGTTCTGAAATACCATCCCGACCCGTTTACGGATCTCCAGTGCATTTTCCGCGTTAAGCGCATCGATCCCCGCGATCATGACCGTGCCCTCCGCGGGCACAAGGAGCCGGTTCAACACCTTTGCAAAGGTGCTCTTCCCGGAGCCGTTTCTTCCGCAGAGCGCGATAAAGGCACCCTTCTCGGCTTCAAAGCGGATCCCGCGGATCGCGCTGATCATCTCCGTCAGGTTGCCTTCTTCATCACGGTCATAGTATTCAAATTCCATGTCTTTGATTTTGATCATAAATGAATAATAAATGAGCCATCGGAAAAAGTCAATCCGACGGCTCATATAGCATGTCTGATTTAATTATACAAGCTCAAGAATTACCTTCATGGCACCGTCACCGCGACGCTCACCGATCTTGATGATTCTGGTGTAACCACCCTTGCGGTTAGCATACTTGGTACCGTACTCCTCGAAGAGCTTACCTGTAAGGTCGATCTTCTTTGTGCCTGCCTTCTTACCTGCTGCGTCCTCCGGAACCTCAACTACCGGATAGAGAACCTTCAGCATCTGTCTTCTTGCATGAAGTCTGGAAGGCATATCCTTCTTGATCTTCTTGTCGACAACATCGTACTGTGTTACCTTCTTGCCGTCAACAACTTCCTTGATACGCTTGCCGTCCTTGTCCTTCTTGGCAACCTTAGCGGAAACGGTCTCCTCAACGAAGTTGTCCTTTTCCTTAACTGCAAGTGTGATCAGGTGCTCAGCGATCTTTCTGACTTCCTTGGCACGTGCCTCGGTTGTCTCGATCTTGCCGTGATATAATAATTGTGTTACCTGGTTGCGAAGAAGTGCCATTCTCTGGTCAGACTTCTTGCCAAGCTTTCTGTACATAGCCATTTTAATTTTCCTCCTATACCTGGGCCCGTATCCGGACCGGTCTTCGCTTTGCTTACTGCTATCTCAAGCATCCTTCGGCTTAAGCGGTACTGCGGAACTCTTACTCTGCGTCGTTTCTGAGGGAGAGTCCCAAATCCTTTAATTTTGCAAGAACCTCGTCCAAAGACTTTCTTCCGAGGTTTCTCACCTTCATCATATCGTCTGATGTCTTGTTGGTGAGTTCTTCCACCGTATTGATACCTGCCCTCTTCAAGCAGTTGAAGGAACGAACGGAAAGTTCGAGCTCGTCGATGTTCATCTCGAGCACCTTCTCCTTCTCGTCGTCTGTCTTCTCTACGATGACTTCTACGGACTATGCACTCTCGGAAAGGTCGATAAAGAGCTTTAAGTGCTCGGAAAGAACCTTTGCCGCAAGGCTGACTGCCTCGTCCGGTGCAAGTGTGCCGTTTGTGTACACATCCAGTGTCAGCTTGTCATAATCGGTGATCTGACCCACACGGGTATTCTCAACCGTCAGGTTGACACGCTCAACCGGCGTATATATGGAATCAATAGCAATCGCGTCGATCGATGCATCAAGATCCTTATTCTTATCTGAGCCGACATAACCGCGGCCGTTTGTGATCATCAGCTCCATCTCGAGTCTTGCCTCGGGTCCGGAAAGTGTTGCGATCACAAGATCCGGGTTTAAGATCTCAAGGTCGCCGTCTACCTGAATGTCACCGGCTGTCACAACTGTGTCACCGGATGCATCGATATAGGCTGTCTTGATCTCGCTTGAAGAACTGTTGTTTTTGATGCAGATGTCCTTGATGTTCATAACGATCTCGGTCACATCTTCCTTCACACCCGGGATGGATGAAAACTCGTGGAGCACACCCTTGATCTTGATCAGGCTGACTGCCGTACCCGGAAGTGATGACAACATGATTCTGCGAAGAGAATTGCCAAGTGTTGTGCCATAGCCTCTCTCAAGCGGCTCTACAACGAACTTGCCGTACTTGTTATCCTCAGATATCTCTACGATCTCGATTCTCGGTTTTTCAAATTCAAACACTACTGCCCCTCCTTCTATACATAAATGCCAATATGTAAGGTTTTCCCCGCTTTGCGGGAATGTCGATCTTACTTAGAATACAGCTCGACGATCAGGGTCTCGTTTACCGGCACATCGATCTGCTCGCGAAGTGGCTTCTCGAGAATGGTACCCGAAAGGGTCTCCAAAGAAGCTTCCATCCAAGCAGGAGCTGTAACGCCCTGGTTAGCCGCTACGATATCCTTATATCTCTGAAGAGATTTGCTCTTTTCGCGGATCTCGATCTTATCCCCGGCACTTACCTTGTATGAAGGGATGTTTACGCACTTGCCGTTTACAAGCACATGCTTGTGATCTACGATCTGTCTTGCCTCACGACGGGTTCTTGCGAAGCCCATACGGAATACGACATTGTCAAGTCTTGTCTCGAGCAGGATCATCAGGTTCTCACCTGACAGGCCCGGCATACGCTCCGCCTTCTCATACATGTTGCGGAACGGCTTCTCAAGCACACCGTAAATGAACTTTGCCTTCTGCTTCTCACGAAGCTGTAAGCCGTACTCACTTACCTTACGGTTGGTACGGGTGAGTCTTCTTCTTGACTTCTTATTTACACCTAAAACTGCCGGCTCTAAATTAAGAGATCTGCATCTCTTAAGCACGGGTGTTCTATCTACTGCCATTTCTTCATTACCTCCCCGGATTAGACTCTTCTTCTCTTCGGCGGGCGACATCCGTTGTGCGGTACCGGTGTCACGTCCCTGATACTGATCACTTCAAGACCGCAAGCGGAAAGTGCACGAATTGCTGCCTCTCTGCCTGAACCCGGTCCCTTAACCATAACATCGATGGTCTTAAGTCCGTAAGGGATTGCTGCCTTTGCTGCTGTCTCTGCTGCCATCTGTGCCGCATAGGGAGTAGATTTTCTGGAACCTCTGAATCCGAGTCCGCCGGCACTTGCCCATGAGAGTGCATTTCCTTCTGCATCCGTGAGCGT
>CACZPL010000231.1 GCA_902783015.1 uncultured Lachnospiraceae bacterium | reverse complement strand
GGTCATGCAGCTGTCACCGGAAAGCTCCCGGATCACATGGGTTGCACCTACGATGCGGTCCGCGGAATTGGTACCCTTGAAGATCTCGTCGATCAGACAGATCATGGGCAGCTTCTGTTTTCTGTACTCCGCCATGGCCTTGATGCGCAGGATCTCGGCGTAAAAGGTTGAAATACCGTTTGCCACATCATCCCGCACGCGCATGGAGGTAAAGAGCCGCATGCGTGAGGTCTCAAGCTCCGCGGCACAGACAGGTGCCCCGATGTTTGCGAGCACCAGATTGATGGCAACGGTCCGAAGAAATGTGGTCTTTCCGGACATATTCGAGCCCGTGATGATGGTGATACCCGCCGAGAGCGCGCAGTCGTTTCCCTTCACCTTCGCGGGCGCGATGAGCGGATGCTTTACATCCCGCGCTCGGAGAAAGACCTTCCCCTCATCCCGCACCTTTGCAAAGCTCACCTCGCGCACAAGGCCGAGGGTCGCAAGAGACAGAAGCTCCTCAAAGGAAGCGATGCAGGAAAAGCTCTCCGCGGCATGCTCGCCGTAGATGTTATGCCAGCGTCCCACGTGGTGCGCAAGCTGGAAGTCCCACAAAAAGAGTCCCGAGAAGAGCAGATGGACCAGGGGATTAAAGGAGATATTATAGGCCTGACTGATGCGGGAAAGCGCGCGAAACGACGCGAGGATCCCGTGCTCCCCGGCTGTCTCCTCGCGAAGCTTCACCAGAAGCTCCGAGGAAAATGACTTGTTTTCGATCAGATAAAACAGTTCAAGATAGTCCGATACCACGGAGGAAACGCCGTACACGGGAAGGATGATCCCGTCCGTCACGGACCTTGCAAGCCACGATACGGTAAGGGTGACAAAGAAGCATACAAAGGGGACAAAGAGGGGAAGCACCCTTGTGAGCGAAAGGACCGTGGTGCCGAGCACCGCAAGCGGCAGCAAAAAGCGGGGCAGCTCCCCCCAAAGCGGGAGCTTGGACTCCTCTTTATCCCTGCAATATGCCTCGAAGCCCTCCACGTTGACCTTTTTCTTTGTATCCGTCGCCCGGAGCAGCGCCGCCTCAAAATCAACCGCAAACTGCTTATCCTCCATCAGCTCGGAAAGAGCCTGTTTACGCGCCTCGATCTCCCGCGCATCACAGCTTGCGTGCTTCAGGCAGTCGGCAAGACGTGCCCGGCCGGGTTCCGTGTAGCACACGTGGATCAGCTGATACAGGGAATCCGGGCCCAAGAGATCGATATCCGCCGCCACGGAATCCTCGGGTGTCAGGAAATCACTGCCGTTATCGGGAAAATTTCTCCAGTCGTCCTTGTGCCGTTTTACGAAGTTGTCGGACGCGCGCTCGCGGCTTTTTTCAATCTCGGTCTCTTTTACGATCCTCGCGTGCTTTTGCACAAGCCAGACAAACGCGCCCATGCATACGCCGCCCGCGGCCGCCATCACATACCGGCTCTCCGAAAACCCGATCAGCAAAAAAACAAGCGCGGCCAGAAATACGATCCCGCGCAAAAAGGAGATCAGACCGTAGCTTTTCTCCAGCTTTCGAAGCGACGTTCTGACATCCTGGTTCATACGTACAAATTCTTCTAAGTTCGTGCGTTCATTCATGGAATTCATTATAAAACTTTTAAAACAGATGGTCAATATGATTGATTTTTAGGGGGACATGTATTATAGTAGACCCATAAGTTCGGGCGGTCGGTGCACCGCAAAGCAAAAAAGAAAAGGAGAAACAAAATGGGTAAATTATTCAAGGGACTCTTTAAGTTTACAGTTGCGGCAGCCGCAGTCGGCGGAATCGCTTACGCATTCAAGGATCAGATCAAGGAGAGCCAGGTTTACAAGGATTACGATGTAGACGGCAAGATTCAGAAGGTGAAATCCACCATCAAGGAAAAGATGCCGAAGCCGGCAGACTTTGACGAGGAATTCGAAGAGGTAGAGGATATCGAGGACGATATCACAAACGAGGAGGCCGGTTACGTTTCCTTAGATCCCGAAACTCCGGAGGCTCCGACGGAGTCATAATAAGAGTAACAAAAAAGGCGGCACAGGCCGCCTTTTTTAATGCGCTAATCTTAACATATCTTCATAGAAATGCGGGTAGGATATCTTCACGCAGTGCGCATCCTTCAAGGTCGTATCGCCGTCCGCGTTCATGGCGGCCACGCACATGCTCATGGCTATCCGGTGATCCTTGTAGCTGTCTACCTCCGCGCCGTGAAGCGGTTTTCCGCCGTTGATGATCATACCGTCGTCCGTCGCCTCGATATCGGCGCCCATGGCTTTCAGGTTTTCCACCATGATATCTATCCTGTTAGACTCCTTGACCTTCAGCTCCTCCGCATCCCGGATCACGGTCTGCCCTTTTGCAAAGCAGGCGAGCACTGCGATCACGGGCAGCTCATCGATCAGTGTGGGGATGATGTCCCCGCCGATCTCGCACCCGGTAAGGCTTGAGCTTCTCACGGTGATATCCGCACAGGGCTCGATCTCCACATGCTCCTTCACACGAACGTCGTAGTCCGCGCCCATCATGGTGAGCACCTTTAAGATCCCGTCTCTCGTCGGGTTGATCCCCACGTTTTTCATGGTGATCTCCGAGTTCTCGGTGATGGCGGCTGCCACCATGAAGTAGGCCGCCGAGGAGATATCTCCCGGCACCTGTACCAGCTGGGCCGTAAGCTCCTCCGCCGGTTTCACCGTCACCGTATTGCCCTCGGAATGAATATCCGCGCCGAAGGCCTTGAACATGAGCTCCGTATGGTTTCTGGAGCAGGACGGCTCCGTCACCGTCGTCTCCCCGTCCGCGTAGAGACCCGCAAACAGGATTGCCGATTTCACCTGGGCCGAGGCCACCGGTGTATTGTAATGAACGCCGTGCAGCTTCCTGCCGCTGATGATGAGCGGCACACAGCCGTTGCCGTTTTCACTCTCGATATCCGCTCCCATCAGGGAGAGCGGTTTGATCACACGCCGCATCGGACGCGTCCGAATGGATGCATCGCCGTCGATCTTGGAGGAGAAATTCTGCGCCGCCAAGATGCCGGACATGAGCCTTGTGGTGGTGCCGGAGTTTCCCACATCCAGGACCCCGAAGGGCGGGCGCAGGCCATGCAGGCCCTTGCCGTGCACGATCACGGTGTCGCTATAGGTATCGATCCCCACTCCCATGCGCTTAAAGCACTCGATGGAGGAGATACAGTCGGCTCCCATCAAAAAGCCCTGGATCTCGGTATCACCCTTTGCAAGAGAGCCGAGCATGATGCCTCTGTGCGATATGGACTTGTCGCCGGGCACGCGGACCGTGCCGTTAAAGCTTTTTACGCGTGTGATGTTCATAGACTATTTCCTTAATTCCGCCTTGATGGCAGATAACAATTCGTCGTAGGTTTCAAATGCGGGGTACTGCGGGTACTCCTTCTTGATCGCTTCGGTGCTGCGGAACAAAAAGCCCGCCTTGCTCGCTTGGATCATCCCGAGATCGTTGAAGCTGTCACCGCTTGCGATGGTGTCGTAGCCGATAGACTGCAGTGCCTTTACGGTGGTCAGCTTGGAGTTTTCCACGCGCATCTTATAACCCGTCACCTCTCCGCTCTCGGAAACCTCAAGGCTGTTGCAGAAGATGGTCGGCATGCCGAGCTTCTTCATGAGCGGTCCCGCAAACTCGGTGAAGGTATCGCTTAAAATGATGGTCTGGCATAAGCCGCGAAGCTCATCCAAAAACTCCTTTGCACCGGGCATGGGATCGATGGTCGCGATGGTGTCCTGGATCTCCTTTAAGCCGAGTCCGTGCTCCTTCAGGATTCCGATCCTGTACTTCATCAGCTTATCGTAATCGGGCTCATCCCTCGTCGTCTTCTTGAGCTCCGGAATGCCGGTGGCCTCCGAAAACGCGATCCAGATCTCCGGTACCAAAACGCCCTCTAAATCCAAACAGGTAATATACATGAAACTGTCCTCTCTTTACATTTACTTCGTCTTAAAAATATACTCTAATTACGAGCGGGTGTCAATGAGGCATTACACTACAGCCGTCCGATCAGGAACACAAACCGCAGGGCAAGCTCATCCGCAAGGCCTCTTCGCAGACGATGCGGAAAGAATACCTTTGTAAGCACATAGGGAAGATACTTCCGCCTCGTAAAGTTGCGCAGGATGCGATACTCCTTTTTCGGGAGCTTCCTGCCGCAGCAGATGCAAAAATCCTCCAGGATGAGGCGGTAGCTGTCAAAGCCTCCGAAGAAGAAGTTCTTGATGCGCCACCCCCACTGGGAGAGCTTGTTCGTCTTGCCGTTGGTCACGTTCTCCCCGTGCTTTCGGTAGGCGGCCACACTCCGGTTATCGTAGATCACGGTACCGAAGGCCGAAAAGAGCATACTCATCCAGGTGCCGCGGGCATTGGCCTTTCTCGGCTTGTTCTCCGCGAGCAAAAGGAGGGCCGCGCGGTTGATCACCATGGTAAACTCCAGTCCGCACACATCAAACAGGGTATCCTTGAATTTGATCTGTCCCTTCACCGGCGCGGAAGCCCGCACCTTGTTCAACTCGCCGTCACAGATATCATAGCCGGCATAGTAGCTTAAAACACCGCTTTGCTCCTGCCCTTCAAGCACCTCCACCGCGCGGGCGATCTTGTCCTCGTACCACATATCGTCCTGATCGGAAAAAGCATAGTAGTCCGCCTCGATGTCGGTCCGGTCGGTCAGGGCGTAAAAGCAGCCCGGATAGCCCAGATTTTTCTCACCGAG
>CACZPL010000230.1 GCA_902783015.1 uncultured Lachnospiraceae bacterium | reverse complement strand
TCCTCGCTGGTCGGTTGCTGGTCCTCGCTGGTCGGTTGCTGGTCCTCGCTGGTCGGCTGCTGGTCCTCGCTGGTCGGTTGCTGGTCCTCGCTACTTGCGGAATCTGTCTCCTGTGACGGACGATTTCTGTACCAATTACGGATAAATCTACCGGATACGGAAAGATCAGCTTCCGTCCATCCGCTCGTTTTCGTCAATCCGGAAGCGAGAAGAGCCGAAGTCTCATTTTTATTTGACAAACTCCAAGCGCAATAGCTGACGTTATAATCATCACAAAGCTTCATCCAGTCTTCGCATCTGGAAATATTCACATTCCCGTCACCGCTTGCCTCGGACAAACCGAACTCAGAAATAAAAACAGGTGTATTATACTCTTCGATCGCCTTGGTCATCTTCCCTCTCAAGCTGTTATAATGACCATCCTCGGAGGCATAAAAGTGCAATGCATACATAATGTTGCTGTATCCGGTGATAGGGTTTTCACATGCTTCATACGTATGAAATTCGTTTCCGAGCTGCGACCATGTCGGTGTCCCGACAATGATCACCGCATCCGCATCATGCTTTCTGATCACCGGAATCACAGCCTCAGCGTAAGGCTTGATATTGCCGGTCCAACTGATATTTGCCGGTTCATTACAGATTTCATAAATGATATTGTCGTAATCCTTGTATCTTGACACAATATCATCAAAAAATGCGATCGATTCCGTCTGATGATCCTGCGGATTTGTGTTTAAGATATGCCAGTCTACAACCACATACATGCCAAGCTCCGTTGCCAGTTTGATACCGTTTTCCACCTTCTGTTTCATCGCAGTATCATTGCCGGAGCCGGTACAATAACCGCCCCACTCATCGGTATACATGGCAAGTCGGATACAATTTGCCTTCCAATCATCACGCAGTTCCTGAAGTGCTGCCTTATTTACAAAATCGTTAAAGGGCATCCAGTTGTTGGAACCTGCCGGTATTTCCTCAGAAAACCCAAGCCCATGGGTACTGATCCCGCGTATTTGAAACGCCTTCCCGTTTTTGTCCACAAGCTGTGTGCCGTTTACCGAAAGCGCACCGTGTGCCTCCACAGGTGTTACTGCCGCCTTCACGCTCTGCGGCGTCCAGCCGAGATATCCCGAAACCGTAATGACGGACACAAAAAGCGCAACCGTTACGACCCAACTCAAAATCCGTCTGCATACTCTTTTTTGTTTCCCTTTCATCTGTAACCTCCTCCTAAAACAACGTGTATGATTACTCCACTTATACACGCAAAAGGGGATCATTCTCCTGCCTTATTCTCCGACAGAAGAATCATCCCCATAATTCTTACCTGTTTCTGTATATGATATCGCTTCTCTTCGGTCCGTTGGAAACCATGGTGATCGGGAATCCGATCTCCTGCTCCACGAATTCGATGTACTTTCGGCAGTTCTCCGGAAGCTCGTCATATTCCTTGATGCCGCGGATATCGCATTTCCAGCCCGGCAGAGTCTTAAGAACCGGCTTTGCCTTCTCAAGCTTTCCGGTGGTCGGGAAGTCCGTTGTCACTTCGCCGTCGATCTCGTAGCCCACGCATACCGGGATCTCATCTAAGTAACCGAGCACGTCAAGCACCGTGAAGGCCACATCCGTGGTTCCCTGGATCCTACAGCCGTACTTGGTTGCAACACAGTCGAACCAGCCCATACGTCTGGGTCTTCCGGTGGTTGCACCGAACTCGCCGCCATCACCGCCGCGCTGTCTGAGCTCATCAGCCTCATCGCCGAAGATCTCGCTCACGAAGGCACCCGCGCCGACCGCAGAGGAATAAGCCTTGACAACCGTGATGATCTTCCGGATCTCGTAGGGCGGAATGCCGGCACCGATCGCACCGTAAGCCGCCAAAGTCGAAGAGCTGGTAACCATCGGATAGATACCGTGGTCGGGATCCTTCAGAGATCCGAGCTGGCCCTCCAACAGAATGTTCTTTCCTGCTTTGATCGCATCCCACAGGTAAGCGCTCACGTCGCAAACATAGGGTGCTACCATCTCTTTATACTCCATGAGCGTGTTGAACAGCTCATTTGCATCGATCGCTGGTTTATGGTAGAGATTCTCAAGCAGGATATTCTTTGTCACAAGCACGCGCTCGATCTTTTCCTTTAACGTATCCTCAAAGAAAAGCTCATTTACCTGGAAACCGATCTTTGCATATTTATCCGAGTAAAACGGAGCGATACCGGACTTTGTGGATCCGAAGGACTTACCGCCCAAGCGCTCCTCCTCGTATTGATCAAACAGAATGTGATACGGCATCACGATCTGCGCGCGATCCGAAACCAAGATCTTCGGTGCAGGTACACCCTTATCCGTGATGGACTTGATCTCGTTAAAAAGAATCGGAATATTTAATGCCACACCGTTACCGATAATGCTGGTGGTATGATCATAAAACACACCGGACGGCAGCGTATGAAGCGCAAACTTACCGTAATCATTTACGATCGTATGGCCGGCATTTGCTCCGCCCTGAAAACGAACAATGATGTCTGCCTTTTCGGCGAGCATGTCCGTGATCTTACCTTTTCCTTCGTCACCCCAATTGGCGCCGACTACCGCCTGTACCATAGGATACCTCCTTAATTAATTAAACGGTATTGTTGCATGCAAAAAACGCTTGCACACACAGAGTATATTTTATACTATAATAATGAAAATAGCAAGTAAAACGTGACAGCAAGGCCTGTCACGACAAAGGAGAACGCCATGATAGATGTAATCTTTACGGGCGGGACCATCGGCTCCGCTGTAGAAAACGGATATATTGCACCGGCCGGCGGACAGAAAAAAATGCTCTTTGACCTGTATCAAAAGCAGGAAAATGTACCCTCCGCCGAGTTCCGTACCCACGAACCCTTTTATATCTTAAGTGAAAACATGGATGCGGCGCACTTAAATCTGCTGGCAGACACGGTGCGTGATATACTAAGCTCCCATGCAGATACCGAAGGTATCATCATTTTGCTCGGCTCAGACACACTGCAGTACACCGCAGCATATGTGGGACTGCTCTTTCGCCATGCACCCGTGCCGATCATGCTCGTATGCACGAACTATGTGCTGACGGATGCAAGGGCAAACGGTGTGGAAAACTTTACGAGTGCGGTGAAAATCATCTGTGATCACGACAGACAAGAGGACGGTTCTTTAGTGTGCGTGCCCTATAAAAACCCGGATGCGCAAAGTGTGGTCCACAACGCACTTGCTCTGATGCCCCACCTTCCCTATGACGACCGCCTTTATTCACTCCCGTTTGACGAGGCTGCCTTCGAGCGCGAAATCACCGCTTGCGGATTGACACTGCCCGATGAAAGCGCACGCCTCACTGACATATGCCCGGTACAGTTCATCAAACCGCTCCCCGGCCAGGCCTATCCGAACCTGCAGCCACACGTCAGATCCGTACTGCTCGACACCTACCACTCCGGCACCATCCGCACGGAAGGAGAAGAACTCGAAAGCTTTTGCAAGAAAGCGCATGAGCAAAACATCCCGGTCTACCTGCTCGGTGCCGATCGTCCTGATCAGTACGAGAGCACAAAAAAATACGGAGAACTCGGTATACGGGTTCTCCGTGGAATCTCGCCTGTTACAGCGTATATGCTATTGTGGTTAAACAGTCAATAATGTAAGGTTGCGTAATGATGTCATGTTATGAGTGCCTCTCGGAGCAGGATAACGTGACATCATATCGCAACCGTACATACTCTTCACATTTCTCTACACATTAATCTCTGCCTTAACTCCGAGCAACTCTCGATTCTCGTCCAGTATCGGCTTCACAACCTCCGCCAGGAACTCCGCCGTC
>CACZPL010000229.1 GCA_902783015.1 uncultured Lachnospiraceae bacterium | reverse complement strand
TCGCGACACATATGCTGACGCTGCACAGTGGGATGAGAAGGCTAAGGATCTGGCCGGACGTTTCATCAAGAACTTTGTGAAGTATCAGACCAACGAGGCCGGCAAGGCTCTCGTGGCAGCAGGCCCTCAGCTTTAATAACCGCAAAGCCGCAGTTGACATGCGGCATCAACTTAAGTGATAATATAAGCCACCCGGCATCGGTACGGATGCCGGGTGGCTCTTTTTGTGGAAGAAGTATTAGTACACGGAGGCAGACATGATACCGATCATCATTCCCGCATATGAACCGGACGCGAGACTCCTCGACCTGCTGGAGACTCTGAAGGCGAGGCGCATGGGCCCCATCGTCATTGTCGACGACGGGAGCGGCGACGCGTACAAGGAGATCTTTGCGAAGGCGGAGCCTTACACAAGGGAGCTGGGAGGTGCGATCCTGACCCACGAAGTGAATAAGGGCAAGGGTCGCGCGCTCAAGACTGCTTTCGCGTATGTGCTGGAGACCTGGCCGGAGGCGACCGGATCCGTCACGGCGGATTCAGACGGGCAGCACTCGGCGGACTGCATTGAATCGATCCGCAAGGCGCTCGAGGCCGATCCGGACAAGCTGATCCTGGGCGTCAGAAAGTTCGACGGGGAAGATGTTCCGTGGAGGAGCCGGGCCGGCAATACTATTACGGAGGCTGTCTTTGCCTATGTTTCCGGCATCCATGTCTCCGATACCCAGACAGGTTTGCGCGGCATTCCAAGGGCTTTCATGCAGGAGCTCCTGGACGTACCGGGCGAGCGCTTTGAGTTCGAAACCCAGATGCTGCTCGAGAGCGCAGGCAAATATCCGATCGTGGAGGTGCCGATCAAGACGATCTATGACTCTAAGGAGAACCACCAGACGCACTTCAACACCTTCACCGACTCTGTCAAAATATACAAGATCCTTTTAAAGAATTTCGGCAAGTATATTTTCTCCTCGATCTCCTCCTGCGTGATCGACCTTGCCCTGTTTGCAGTCTTCTGTAACCTGATGAGAGGAAAGGTCACAGGATATGTCGCCATCTCGACGGTGCTCGCCCGCGTGATCTCCGGGATCTACAACTATATTGTCACTTATGCGGTCGTATTTAAGAGCAAGGAGAAGGTCAGCACATCGGGCATCAAGTTCCTGCTGCTGGCGATCGTGCAGATGTCGCTCAGCGCCGCGCTTGTGACAGGATTCTGCACACTGTTCAGGGGAGCGCCGGAAGTCGCGGTGAAGGCTGTGGTGGATGTGATCCTGTTCTTTATCAGCTTTACGATCCAGCAGAAGTATGTGTTCGGAAGCAGGACAGGGAGTTGACTGAAGACAGAATCCGAGCAATATTTCCATAGCTTGAAAATGTTTGAAAACGTCTTTAGAATAGATGTAAGATCCGTACCTGTTGAGCGGATAGAGGATAGTACATGATCGATATCGGAAAAGACATCAGACAAAACCTCATAGAGATGGTGCACGACATAAAGTGGGACCACAGGGAAATCCTTCGCTGGGCAGTTGTCATTTATGCGGAGCTCTTTCTTCTGTGGAGCCTTTTCCACACTGTGCTCTGGAAACTGCCTTATCTGACATGGCTTAAAGCGGCGGGGATCGCTATTTTGATCGCTGCAGTGTGCTGTATATGGAAGGACGTGCGCACGGATGGCGGTTTTGAGTATCGGATGAGGTCATTGCTGCGGCACATGTGCTGTTATGAGCAGATTTATTTGATCGCCCTTTTTTTGTGGTTTATTTTGGTCTGTATGATCCGAAACGGAATGGACGGGGGCGATTATTTCCGCCACAATGGAGACAACATCTTCATTACCGAGCTCAGCGCCCTGGTGCTGTTTCCCCTGGCGGAGTACCTCGGCCCTAAAAGGGCGCGTAAGACGATCGAGGGGATGATGCACTTTACGGTTGTGCTGTACACACTTTTCAGTGCGTGGTCTCTTCATAAGTATCTGCGGATGGAGTTCATTACATATCCATCCGGCTCGAAGCTGGAAATATTCCGGAACGTTGCAATGATGATGGGAAGTCACCGGAATGTGACCGGCGCATTTGCGGCACTCTTTTTCTGCTTGTGTGTTTATATGGTCATGACACAACGCAGACCGGTCAGATATCTATAC
>CACZPL010000228.1 GCA_902783015.1 uncultured Lachnospiraceae bacterium | reverse complement strand
TCTTTGTTGTATGTATGGATAAACTCATCCTCCGAGATGATGGGCACGGAAAGCTCCTTTGCCTTTTTATTCTTGGATGAGTTGGAGCTCACATCATTATTGATCAGCGCGGTCGTGTTTTTGGAGACACTGCCGGCCACGCGCCCGCCCCGGTCCTCGATGTGTTTCTTCAAAGCCTCACGATTATCGAAATGCAGGAGCGAACCGGTCACCACAAAGGTCAACCCGAGCAGATCCTGTTCTTCGGCAATCTCCTCCTTCTCGATCGTCACCTCCGTGAGGAGCTCACGGAGCACGCGGATATTGTTTTCATCCGCAAAATAAGCCACGATCCCCTCTGCGATCACCATACCGATCTTGTCAATCTCGGCAAACTCCTCCGCGTCTGCCTTGATGATCGCCTCTATATCGTCCTTGAAATGCCGGCAGATCATCCTGGCCGTACTGCTCCCCACATTTACGATCCCGAGACCGTACAATAGTCTCGCAAGCGTGGTGTGTCTGGATGTATTCACCGCATCGATCAGGTTTTCGTAGGATTTTTCACCGAAACCCTCCAGCTTTACGATCGCCTCGCGGTGCCGTTCCAGGCGGTACAGATCATAAAGCTCCGCAAGGAACCCGCAGTCCAAAAACTTTTCGATCGTCGCCTCGGAGAGACCGTCGATGTTCATGGCGTTTCTTGATACAAAATGCGCAAAAAGCTTGGATGCCTTGGCCGGACACTCCGGATTCGGACAGCAGAGGGTCTCCACTCCGTTTTCGTTTCTGATCTCGGTATGGCCGCCGCAGGCCGGACAGACCTCGGCGATCTCGACCGCCCCGCTTCTCGTCAGGTTCTCGGAGATCTGGGGAATGATCATGTTGGCCTTATATACGCGGATCGTATCACCCACGCCGAGTGCGAGTTCTCGCACGATGCTTACATTGTGGACGCTGGCTCTCGATACCGAGGTACCCTCAAGCTCCACGGGATCAAAGACGGCGACCGGGTTGATCAGTCCGGTACGGGAGGGGCTCCACTCGATATGCCTCAGGGTGGTCTCCGCCTCCTCATCCGCCCACTTGAATGCGATGGAGTCGCGCGGGAACTTCGCCGTGCGGCCGAGGCTCTTTCCGTAAGCGACGTCATTAAAGGAAAGCACCAGTCCGTCGGACGGAAAATCATTCGTCTGAATCTTTTCCGAAAACCATTTGACGGTTTCCGCGATGGTCTGCGCGGTCACGTTTTTATGCTCCACTACCTGAAAGCCTAGAGATTCCAAAAATGAAAACTTGCTCACAACAGTTTTGTCGATCTCGGCGTCTCCCGTATCAAGCAGTGAAAAGGCAAAGAAGTGCACGTTCCGCTCTGCCGTGATCCGGTTGTTCAACTGGCGTACCGATCCCGAGCAAAGGTTTCTCGGGTTTTTATACTTCGCATCCACATCCGCGATCCCGGCGTTGATGCGGTTAAAATCGCTGTAGGTGATCACAGCCTCCCCGCGTACCACGAGCTCCGACTGATACGGTATAGACTTCGGGATATTGGCAAACACGCGCGCATTGTTCGTGATCACCTCACCGATCTCGCCGTTTCCTCTCGTCACGGCCTTTTCCAGCACGCCGTTATTATATGTCAATACCACGGTCAGACCGTCCAGTTTCCAGGAAAGCACACCTTCCTTGTCCAGGAGCCAGTCGGCAAGGGCCGCAACATCCTTGGTCTTGTCCAGGGAAAGCATGGGCGAAGGATGACGTTCTTTTTCAAGCTCGCTTAAGACCTCATAACCGACCTTCTGCGTCGGGCTGCCGGAGAGGATGATCCCCGTCTCCGCTTCCAAAGCCGCCAGCTCATCGTATAGCGCGTCATATTCCTTATTGCTCATCAGTTCCGTGTCGAGCTGATAGTAGGCCTTGGCGGCCTCATTCAGTTTTATGGTCAGTTCTTTTATTCGTTCCGTTTTATCCATACAGCATTCCTCTCTCAGGATTCTTCGTCGACTCAGCCCACAAGTCTCCGCAGCTCGTGCTCCTCCTCCGAGGTGAGCAGCCTGTAGGCTCCGGGCCGTAGATCCCCGAGCTTCACATTCATCACGCGCACCCGCCTAAGGTTCACCACACGGTAACCGAAATGCTCACACATACGCCGGATCTGACGGTTCAGGCCCTGGGTCAGTGTAATGGAAAAGTTCCTTGCACCGGTCTTTTTCACCTTGCACTTTTTCGTCACGGTATCCAAGATCGGCACGCCGTTCGACATGCCTGCGATGAACCCCTCCGTCACATCCTTATTGACACGCACCATGTATTCCTTCTCGTGCCCGTTTCTCGCCTTCTGGATCTTGTTGGCAAGCTCCCCGTCGTTGGTGAGAAGCAAAAGGCCCGTGGAATCCTTGTCCAAGCGACCCACATAGTAAACACGCTCCGGAAACTCCGCGAAGTGAAAGATGCTGTCCTGATCCGCCTCCTTCGCGGTACACACCTGCCCCATGGGCTTATTGTAGGCGTAGACCACAAGGCGGTCCTTGATCTCCACAGGCTTTCCCTTATAGGTCACCTTGGAATCCTCGAACACGCGGGAGCCTAAGGTTGCGGTCTCGCCGTCAATCTTCACATGCCCCGCCTCGATATCCTTGTCCGCCTGTCTGCGCGAGCAAACACCGGCCTCGCTTAAATATTTGTTTAATCTGGTTCCTTCATCCATTATATTGCCTCTGTCATCGAGCAGGCCAAGTCCTGCTCGCCGCGCCGTCCGCGTGTCACGAAGTGACAATTCACATTACGCGGACGTGTGCATAAAAGGGTTTGCCGATATCGACAAACCCTTTTATATTTTTCCGTTCTTACTGTCCCGAAATGTACTCGTTGTAGAAGCTTGCAAAGGATGCATCGCCGTCCACGCAGGCCTTGATATTGTCGTTTACACTCTTGTAAAGTGCCTGAATATCGGCGTTGGCATCACAGGTGCCGTCCAAGTAGCTCGCAAGCTCTCCCGAAGGTGACGTATTATCGATCTTATAGCTTCCGTCCGCCTGCTTCACGATATAGAACCTGCTGATGTTGAGCGGTGCGCTCGACACATCCTTGATGGACAGGTTGCAGGTCGCATAGCATACGGTACCGTTCTCATCCACGCCCGGCAATGTA
>CACZPL010000227.1 GCA_902783015.1 uncultured Lachnospiraceae bacterium | reverse complement strand
GTGGAGCTGTTAAATGACGGCCCGTTTACCGTGATCTTAGACAGTGCGGAGATCTGTTAGCGACGCGGGCGTGTGCATAAAGAAAAAGGTGACGGCCGGGATAATCCCCGCTGTCACCTTTTTGGTTGCTTATTTCATTTTTCTCGGAAGGTAAATACTGTCGTTGATTACATATTCTTTTCCGGGCGGAAGCAGATTGTTCATGGCTCCCGTTTTTTCGTTGATGGATTTCTTGTTTACAAAGGAGCAGGCCTTACTGTTGAAGCTTCGTTCCATACCTCTGTCGCGGATCTCGGCGTCCAAGCCGGTGTTATCGACCAGTGTGAGGTTTTTGCCCTGATAGATCGCATCGGTACGCTGCCGGATGTCATCGATTGCGCCGTTTTGTACCGTGTCGAGCTGCTCGTACCATACAAGCTGCATTCTGGCACTGTTGTATGCCGCACAGTTGTTGTAGATGTGTGCAAGGTCGCCGAAGCAAATGCCGTCTTTTCGTGAGCTTAAGGAATCGTAATACTTGATCTTTGTTCCCTCGATCGCAAAGATCGTGACATAGTGTCCGTTCATCAGGAAGGATACGGGAGATTTGTGCTTTGCGATGCCGTCGACAATGCTTCTTCTTAAGTATTCGATGTTTGCGGCTGCCAAAACTGCCGGATTTCCGACCTTGAAGCTCTGCTGCGTGTTATCGATCTCGACCATGTGTGTTGCCACATTGTCCTGGCAGATATTCATGATCTCGGAAACCTCCACGGGACTTCCCATCTTGTTGCTGCCGATAAATTCCATGTCTGCATGCGTGTCATCCTTGAATTTGCCGATGTCGTCATGCTGAATATTCGTGGGCCTGTAGGCGCGGATCTGCTGCTGATTCAAGTCGATGCCTCTGTATTTGAGCTGTATTTCCATACTTGAGGACCAGCATCCCACGCTTGTTGTCTGATGGCCGAAGAACTGTACCCCTGTCAGGGAGAAATGATTCTTCGGGTCGTAGATCGCGTCGCCCATGTTCTTGATTGTCTGATCGGTGAGAACCTTGCCTCTTGCATCGAGAACATTCCCGGGAGCTTTCTTCGGATGCTTTTTCCTCATGCTTTCCATCTTTTTCAGCAGATCGACCCGGCGGTCCATATACAGCTGAAAACCGGGGTAGCTCTGATCATAAGCTGCGATCATATCACGGTTTGACTCTATGATCTTCAGGTTGCTGGTCAGATAGAGATCCATCAGCAGGGGCTCGTCATCCTTGTCACGCTGGATCATTTCAAACAGAGTGAGGGTTTCATTGCCGACTTGACGCGGCAGGTATTCGAGATCCGTGGTATACTGCGTGGGCTCTGCGTAATCGGTGGCCTTTGTCTTATTTACGAGATTCTTGTATTCCTTTACGAGCTGCTCGTCGCCGGTTATACCTTCGCCGCAGTAGCTCAGGCCTTCGGCAGCTTCCGCCTTCGGGTCTTGTTTTTGCTGCTTATACGTCTTTTGAAGGACGGGGTCAAGTGTGATACCGGTTTCATTCTGGTATGTTTCCAGACTGTTCTGGATCGCCTGCTGAATGGGATCCCGCTCCAGGGAGTAGAGATCGTTGTTTGTATTTATGATGTTGTTCTCATACGTGATGATCGGGTCGTAATTACCGCCGAGAGAGTTGAGATCCTTGTCCAGTAACAGTGCCATCTGCCGATCCATTTCTTCCTGTTGGAGCTTGCTCAGCTTGTCGGTCTGCTTGGTCGATACAGGTTTTGTAACGTTGGTCTTTACGGTCTTCGATGCCTTCGACGTACTTGTCTGAGTGGTCTTCGGCTTGACTGTCTGGGTGGTCTTCGGCTTGGATTCTTCCTTTGTGCCCAGGGTCAGCAGGGAGGAGAACAAGGTATCCGAATCCAGAGAGATCTTATTGTAGCTTTCTTCGGAAGCTCCGACCGTTTTGCCGGTCTTGGTTTTCGCTGCTGTGGTAGTCGTGGTTTTGATCGTAGGAGTCGCGGTTTTCATTTGCTCGGCCTTCTTGGTCTTCGGCGTCGATGTCTCCGGACTCTTTGTTGCGGCTTTCTTTGCGGTTGAGGACTTTTCCTTTGCAGACTTGGCACCCTTTGCCAGGATTTCCCCGCCTCTTTCCCAGGAAGAAATGCTTTCTTCGATCTTCTTTTGTTTCTTCAGGCGGTTTTCGATCGTTTTTTGATCGTTGCCGTCGTATTGTTTTCCGAGGAGCAGGAATCTGTCGCTTAAGGTCCTGTTTCCGCTGACATCGGTGATGTCGGCCATTTTGCCGTCACTCTTTTTCTCCCGACTTCCGAGGATCAGGAAGCTGTTCTCGTTCATATGATGCCCTGTCAGCTTGTTGTAGTTGATCGCAAGATAATAGGATACGCGCAAAAGCTCGCGCAGTCGCTTCTTTTCCGGAGCATCTCCGCGCTTTGTATCCAGTGACAGGGGCTTGGCGCGGTTGATATAGAGCGGATTCGAGATGATGAGCTTCCGAACGCGGTAATAGTTGCTCATGGCCGTAAGCGTGTCGAGCTGTTTCGTGATCTGATAGAAAAAGGTCAGATCATCGGGGCTTTTGCTTTCCTTCAAGCCTTTTACGAAAGGACCGTTCGACTTGAGCAGGGATTTATAAGCCTCTGTCATCCTGCACATGGATTCGAGACGCGTGGCATTTTTACAGATGACCTCGTCGCTGGAAAGGTCGTACTTGGAGGGGTTCAGCTCCAGGATCAAAGCGGTGAACTGTTCCATGGTACGGAAACGTTTCTCGTCGACTGCTTTTGAGCAATAGTTCTTCATTGCTCTGGTTGCTTCCTCTTTTCCGAGCTTCTTTTTCAGCATAGGGTAAAAGGCGGCCAGATCACTGACCTCTTCCGGTTTTAACTTGGCTTTTTTTATCTGCTCCACCGTCAGCCCCGTTTGCGGGGACTTTTTCTCGGCTGTGACAGCATTCATCTTTGCTGCAAGGGTGGTGGAGTTTCTTCTCTTGTCTCTGACAAGATCGGCGTCGGTTTCGTAGACGGGAGATGTGATCTCCTGGGTTTTCAGATTCCACTTTCTTTTGTAGATTTTTTTGTTTTTGGCAATCTGATCCTGTGGGATCTTAGCGGTCTGCAGAGTACGTGCTTTTACTTCCTCGAAATTGATCCAGAGGCTGGCTTCCGTTCTTGTCTTCTGGCGGCCTTCGTAAAAGTCGACTTTGGGGGCAACCAGATCGTCCATCTGTTTTTGTATTTCGAGATCTTCCTGAGTGGTTACAATCTGTTTTTCTTCCTCGGCAAGATTTTTTTCGTATTGTGTGGCACCTAAATCATCCATTACATCGTTCCTCCGTTCCTGTTAAATCTTCTTTTCCATATAGACGGCTCTGCCGATCTCCGTTACCGCATCCTTCAGGAGTGTCTGCGCGAGTATCTTGATCTGTGGGTTGAAGGAGTGGAAGCCGATGGTTGCGTCCAAATCCGGAAAGCGCGCTCTCGCGACGAGATAGGCCTCCCGGAACATGATCAAAAGGATCTGCGATTCTCCCTGTCGGAAATTGACCAGATAGTCAATGATCATGTGGTTATCCTCATCGTCGACCCGTATGAGGATCGCGCCGATCGGGGCCCCGTTCTCGTCAAACAGCAGGCGGCTGAGCTCTCCGTCGTAGACCTCGCGCTCATGCGGGAGCCAGTAGACCTGCATCTTGTCGATCTCGCCTTTTTTCAGCCGGTTCGTTTCCAACTCGGCAAGAAAGGCGTTCCAGCGCTTTTTGGGTATGCGGGACAAGGCGGTGGTCTTAAGCTCCGGCGGGGAGGCCTTTTTCGTTTTGTGGAAAAACGTCCGTACGTCTTCGAGCGCAACCTCATACACGGTGGATGCATCTATGGAGAAAAAACCGTTATGTTCCGCGAACGTGAGCAGCTCGTTTTCTTCCGCCTCGGCCATGAAGCTCAGGGTGAGAGCGCTTACGCCCAAGGGCTTTAACGTCAGAGTCAGGAGGGAAAGCATATCGGAGGCGATACGGTTCCTTCGCGCGGAGTCTTCGACAAAGATAAACGGGATGTCCCACACATATGCATCCGTGGGGCACGATACAAGAATGCCGTTTACCGCATCTTCGAAAAAGGAACAGATGCAGCTTGTCCTGTCATCCGCCAGAAGCTCTTCGGGCAGAAGGCCCGCAAGCTGCGCCTTATCTTCATCTCTGATAAAAGATATCATAGCAGTTTCCCTCGTTATCGTAGTCAAGTCTATCAAAACAAAAGTCACACACCTGTCACTCAAACGGAGCAGATGTAATGAAAACTATCCTACATTATACCATTTTACGGGCAGTCTTGCCAACTGTTTTTCCGCCGGAAACGAGGGGGGATGCCGCTTCCTTTGTTGAAATAAATATTGCCTGTTTTGCACGATTTTGGTATAATTTGAGCATTGGGAGGATATACGATGGAAACCATTCGAATCACGGAAGACAATATAGACGAATATGAAGATGTGATCGATGCCGATGCGGCGGAAAACATCGGACGTGAATACTTCCGGGGGATTGCGATGCAGAAGGACGAGGACAGCGAACCCGAGGCAACCCTCATCTGGGAGTACAAGAATCTGGAGGAAGATACGGACACGGTGGCGGAGATCACCTGGTGCAGTGTCAAAAACCAGAAGATCGGCAAGGAGCTTTTTGATGCTTATACGGCCGAGATTGAGGACTGTGAGACCACGAGAAGCTTCTATGAGCTTGCAAGCGACTCGGACAGCCTGAAGAAGGCGTTTACCTCGGCGGGGTTTTCCGCAGAGGTGAAGGAGGGGCGCGACGTGGTGATCACGGTAGGCGAGCTTGCCGAGTGCTTCATCGCAAAGAAAAAGATACCGCCCTACATCACCGGGATCGGAGAGCTCATGGTTCGTCAGTTCAGAAAGGGCATCACAAACTGTGTATTCCACGGCAGGAAGGGTCTGCTTGAGGATCTCGAGTTTCTTCCTATGAGTTGGTACGACGAGGACGTGTCCTGCTGTGTGCAGACCGACGGCAAGGTCAACGGGTTTTTGCTTGTCAACAAGAGGGCAAACGGGGACCTTGTGGTTGATTTTTTGTTTGCCCTGGAGCCGGATGCGCGTGTGAACCTGATCTATATGATCCGCTATGCGATCAATATGGCGGTCGAGAAATATCCGGAGGATACCAGAGTGGTGCTCCGTAGGCATAACGAAATGACAAGGGCACTGGTGGAAAAGCTTTTCCCGGGTAAGAAGGGCGAAACGGTCCTGGCCGGAGAGAGGAGGGAAGACTGATGAATCTGTCTGACAGAAATTATGCGTCGCTGTTTCTCGACGGAGCGGCAATCTTTCTGCTGATCGGAATGATCATCCATACAACCATCTACAGAAGACGGGGGAGGATCAACGACAGGCTTTTCTTTTCCATGCTGATCACCGATATTCTGATGGCCTGCAGCGATATGGCGGTCGCGATCGCCAACGGTGAGAGCTTTGCGGGTGCGAGAGTGATGAACCTGCTCGGCGAGAGCCTGTATTATATCACGATGGGCGTATTTGCCTTCCTGGTGGTGCTCTTTTTATATTATCGTCTGGTGGAGGATGAGAAGCGTTACAAGAAGATGCGGACGATTCTGATGATCCCCATCACCCTTGTGGAGCTGATGTATCTGATCGGTGTCCCGAACGGGCTCTTCATCTCTGTGGACGATGATAATAATTACCATTTCGCAAAGCTCTACTTTCTTCCGGTGGCGATCATGGGACTCTACCTGATCGCGGCACTTTACCTTTCGCTCATCTACAAGGCAAAGATGGGAAAAGTGAAGCATATCCCCCTGTGGATCTACCTGATCCCCATGGTGGGGATCTATCTGCCCTTCTTCGTCGAGATGGCAGCCATGACGCCCATGATGATCGCTGTCTGCATCGCCTATATGCATATGGGTATCATGAATGAGCAATTCTTCTCTCTCGAGGAGGAGACTGCCGAAGGTGACAGCCCGAAAGGAGGTGCAAAGTCATGAGATCGGACGTTTTGACGACTCTGATGATCGAATCGGTGACGATTGCCCTGGTGTTCGGCCTGATCGTTCTGACACCTCCGTTGAAGAATAATTCAAATGTCGGTGCGAAGATATTTTTCGGCCTGTGCCTGTTGAGCATCACACTCGCGGTCACGGGAGGCGTGTGCTATCTGCTGCGCTATCAGACCTTCCCCGGTGCGAAGACCCTTGCGATCATTGATATGACGGTGCACGAGCTCTTGATGCTGCTCTTTTTGTATCAATGGCTGGTATTTGTCTCCTATCTTGTCTATCAGAGCGTGGATCATCTGCACCGAAATGCAATCCATATGCTGAGCCCCATAATGGCGTCGTCGGTTTTGGTCATCGTGAATGCGTTTACGGGCATACTGTTCTCCGTGGACAAAGAAAATATCTTCCGGGTGAAACCGGCGTACTGGATCATTTTGGTGATCGAGATCCTCTATGTGGGAGGATCGGGCTTCCTGATCTACCAGGTGAGCCGGCGTACAAAGCATCCGAATTTTTTCAGCGTGCTTCCGTTTTTGATCCCCTTTGCGGCAGGTACGGTTGCGACGGCACTGACACCGTATGCGGTGCGGGGGCTCGGCATCGCCGTTGGCCTGGTGCTGGTTCACTTTTCTCTTATGAATATGCGGTGCTACGTGGACGAAAAGCGCGGATGCTTTAACAGAGCATATCTTACATACCTTGCCGGGTTTGCCGAAAAGCAGGGAAATTCCGAGGGCACGCAGGTGCTCTTTTCCTGTGACGATACGGAAAAGGATATGGCACTTTGCGCCATCCTTCTGGAGGAAAAACCGGACAACTGCGCGCTGATCCGGATTGCGGAGGCGCGGTACATCGTTCTCGTGGGCGCACACAGAAAATCGGCCGCGCGTCTTCTGAGCCAGAATGTCACGGAGATCTGTGAGGAAGAAAATATTGAGGTGAAGGCAGAGCTTGCGACACGGCGCAAGGACGAATCGGCGGAGGCATTTCTGCAGAGATTCGTATAAGGGGAGATTCATGCAGGAAAACGGGACCAAGAAAAAAAATGTGGAGAGCGTGAAGGAGATCATACTCTTTCCCATAGATAAAAACAGTGTGCTCACGCTGATCTTTGCGGTTCTGGTCAATGTGATCGGGGCTCAGATTTCTTATGGCCTGCAGCCGCCGCTCTGGCTCGACGTGATCGGGACCATGTACACGGCGGTGGTATACGGGCCGGCAGCCGGCGCCGTTGTCGGCGCCGTCACGTCCGTATCGCTGCACTTCCTGTTCCATGAAAATATCCTGTACATCATCGTCAGCATGGCGATCGGAATCGCGGTCGGGTTCCTTTTTCCGAGAAAAGACCGAAAGAATCATTTTGCCATCTTTTCCGTCGCCATCCTGTCGGGTGTGATCTCTGCCCTGATCAGTCTGCCGGTCAACCTGCACTATTTCGGCGGCTACACCGGGAATAATTGGGGCAATGCGCTCTATGACCTGATGGAATACACCGGGAGCAATTCTTTATTTCGTGCGATCGCATCGGAGCTGTTCATCGATATTCCGGACAGATTTTTCTCCATAGCGATTGTCTGTTGTCTGACGAGTCCCGTCAGGACCGGGACCTCCAAAAAGCAAAAGAAGAAAGCAAAGACGATTGCGGCAGGCGTGCTTGCGCTGGCCGTTCTTTTGCATACAATGTCCTACGGGGAAGTGCCCGCGCTTGCGGCAGCGGACAAATCCGATTTTGAATCGGATTACGAGACCGTGACCTACGGGAGCGAGGACGGGATCCTGACTGCGGAGGTCAATGCGGTCACCCAGACAAAGGACGGCTATATGTGGGTCGGGACTTACTCGGGCCTGTACAAATACGACGGTGTAAGGTTCATCGACGCGAATGTAGATCCGCGCATCAAGAATGTGATGTGTCTGTTTACGGATGAGAGGGGCAGGCTGTGGATCGGCACCAACGACAGCGGGGTCTTTTGCTACGATATCGAGGAGGACAAGGTGGAGGCCTACGATTCCACCCGGGGGATCGCGGCGGATTCGGTACGTTCCATCGGAGAGGACAAGGAAGGAAACATCTATATCGGTACCGTACTTGCCGCTTCAAAGATCGCCCCGGAGGGTGATATCAAGACCTTCGACGAATGGGACGACATCTATTATTGCCAGTCCTTCGGGTGCCTGGAGGACGGCAGTATGGTCGGCGTGACAAACGGCGGCGTGCTGTTCCTGATGCGTGACAATCTGCTGCTGGATGTCAAGATGATCGACGGAAAAAAGGATGAGAGCTATCGCTCCCTGGCAGCTTCCGGGAACAGGGTCATGGTGGGAACCAGTGCGGATTCCATCGAGCAGTTTACCGTGCAGCAGGATCAGCTCGTGCATGAGCGCAAGTACTCTCTCACGGGAGCAAGGTTTGTCAACGAGATCAAATACAGCCCCACTCAGAAAGGCTTTTTCTACTGCTGCGAAAACGGCATGGGGTTTTTGGATGAGGAGACCGGCCGGGTATTCGATATGCGCAGGCAGGCCTTTGACGGTGCGGCGAGCGACGTGTGCGTGGACAATCAGGGAAATGTCTGGTTTGCATCCAGCAAGCACGGGCTCATGAAGTATTCGCGTACACCCTTTAAAAATGTATTTCACAAGGCGGGTCTGGAGCCGAAGGTGGTAAACTCCGTCCTGAAGAGAGGAAACGAGCTGTATGTAGGCACGGATTCCGGACTGTCGGTGATCGATCTCGACACGTATAAAGAGCTGGATAAACCATATCTTGACACCTTTGACAACACCCGCGTCCGCAATCTGATGCTGGACAGTAATAACCGCATCTGGGTGAGCACCTACGGGAAAAACGGCCTGTTCCGCATTGAGAACAATAATGAGATCTCCGTGCTGCATGAGGAGGACTCCGATCCGTGGAGCGGTCGCTGCCGCATGACGATGGAGCTCTCGGACGGCAGGATCCTGGTGGCCACCAACGTGGGACTCTTTTTCCTGCAGGATGATGAGGTGGTCGCCCACATCGACGATAAGAGCGGTCTCAACAATCAATACATCCTCTCCGTGGTGGAGCGGGAGGACGGCTCCATTCTGGCGGCTTCCGACGGCGACGGGATCTACATCATCAAAAATGACCGGGTGATCGGGCGGATCGGCAAGAACGAGGGACTGAACTCTTTGGTGGTGCTCCGGATCGTCCCGTGCTCGGAGGGCTACCTGTATGTGACGAGCAATGCGCTTTATCTGGACAACAACGAGCAGGTACGTCAGCTTGTCAGTTTCCCGTATTCCAACAACTACGATATCCAGATCACGGAGGACGGAAACTGTTTCGTGACCTCGAGCGCCGGACTCTTTGTGCTTCCGGAGCATACGCTTTTATCTGACGAGGATTACAATTTTACTCTCTTAAACGAGCGCTGGGGTCTGTCCACGACCTTTACTTCCAATTCCTGGAATTACAGGGACGGCGATGACCTGTATCTCTGCTGTACCGACGGTGTCAGACTGATCTCGGTGACGGGGTATGCCAGTGAAAAGAAGGGCTACGATCTGATGCTCGATTCCGTGCAATGCGGAGACCGGACATACTTCGATTCGGACGGAGTTGTGGAGCTTCCGGCCTCCATGGACCGAATCTCATTTAATATCGCGATCAGCAATTATTCCCTGTCGAATCTGCTGGTCCGCTACTATCTGGAAGGAAGTCAGGACACCGGAGTACTCTGCTATCAAAGCGAGATCATGCCGCTGGAATTTACCAACCTGCCCCACGGAGAATACAAGCTTCATATTCAGGTGCTGGATGAGAACACCGGAGATGTGACAAAGGAATCCGTATTCACGATCCGCAAGGCGGCTATGATGTACGAATATATGTATTTCCGGATTTACCTGCTGTTTGTTTGCATGCTCATACTGTTTTACTTCGGCTGGCTGATCCGGGTACTCGTGACCCGCACCGCAAGGCTCAGAGGTCTGCAGAGCGAGATCACGACGGATCCGATGACGGGCCTTCTCAACAAGGCCGGGGCGACCGCGGAGCTGGTCAAGGTGTGCAGCGAGGAGGTCGGCATCCTCATGATGATCGACCTGGACAGCTTTAAGCTGGTCAATGACCTGTACGGCCATGACATGGGAGACAAGATCCTGATCCGCTTCGGGGAGCTGATCCGGGAGTCCCTGGGTGAAAATGATGTAGCCGGACGAATGGGCGGTGACGAGTTCGTCGGCTTTGCAAAGAACACGGTGGACGAGGAATTCGTAGAACAGTTTGCCCAGTACCTAAACCGGGAGATCGTGAAATCCGCGAAAGAATACATGGGAGAGGATATGGGAATCCCGCTCGGCGCCTCCATCGGAGCCGTGCGCGTGCCGGTGTCCGGCACGGAATTCGAGGAGCTCTTCAAACTGGCGGACAAAGCGCTGTACGTGGTGAAGCAAAACGGAAAGCACGGGTATTCCCTCTATAAAAAGAGTGCGGAGAGGAAGCTCTCCGATGAGGAAGACAAGCGCGAGATCACGATGGATGACATCAAAAAGATCATCGGTGAGCGAAACGAGGGCAAGGGTGCCTATTCGGTGGGCTTTGAGCGCATGCAGGTGATCTACAAATACCTGTGCCGCGCGGCAAACGAGACCGGAGACCGGTCCGGGTTCCTGTGGTTCCGCCTCATGAAAAAGGACGGAAGCGAGATCGATATGGAAGTGCGGGATACCATGGAGGATTATCTCGTGCGCAGCTTAAAGAAGGACGATGTTGTCTGCGCGTATTCGGAGAGCCTGTTCGTGCTCACCGCCGAGACGGAGCGCGTGGAATATGAGGCGCTGGCCCGGGAGCTGAAGGATGGTTTCCTGCAGGCGGGCGCGTACGAGGATTACGAGATCGACTGCGTTGTGGAGGCAGTCGGCACATAAAAAGGAGATCGACAAGATCATCAGATATAAAGAGGTGTGAGTATGAAGATTACCGGAATGAAGCTTGACAAAAGGAAATATTTTGACTGGATGGATCCCTACGACTATCTGAGCAGACTGTCGCTGCCGAATATGTTTGCGCTTGCGGCCTTTGAGGAGACCGGGGACGGAAAGCATGAGCCGGCAGGACTTCTGATCGCCGCGACCGAGGATGACGGGATCAGCGTGGAATGGCTCTGCGTGGCACCGGAATACCGGTTTTCCGGTATCGGTGAATCTCTGATCATCCGCTGCTTTGACATTGCAAAGACCATGAAGCGCGAGCGGATCTGTGTGCGGATCGCCCTGGAAAAGGAGATCGCCAATCACATGGGACGGATCGAGACCTATTGGTATGAACGCCTTTTCTCGGAGGAGTTAACGCCCTCGGCGGAGTGGCGTGTGGATACCAGAAAGCTGCTCAATCACAAGCAGCTCCTAAAGGCCAGAATGAAGCAGTTAAAGGCTGTGCCCCTAAAGAGCATTTCGCCCGAGGTAAAAAAGATGGCGATCGCCACCTTCTACGATGCCATGGAGGCCGACAGGCTCTACGATGTGCGCCGCTACGCCGCAAGCTACGACGAGACCGTGAGCAGCGTGCTTTTGGACGGCGATGAACCCTGCGGCATCCTGCTTTTGAAAACCTCGGAGGAAATCTGCTGTCCCGTCATGTTCTATGCGGAGTCCGAGCAGGAAGCCTTTGCGCTCCTGGCCTGTACGGCGGAGCTGATCGAGGCAAAGGAGCTTGACCGGACGGAATTCTACGTGACCGCAGCGGAGGGGAACGTGTTTAATCTGATGGATAAGCTCTTCCCGAGTGAGCGTGTGGACGTCAGGATCCTGGCCGCGGATGTGGAGGATCTGGATAATCTGGATAAAATATGATCCGAGTGACACTTTTGTGACAATTTGTGTGATAAAACATAGTCAATCGTAAAACGGGAAAGGATCGAAGTGGTTCGAACCGAGAAGTGTCAAGGAGGTAAAAACGATGGATGATAATTTATTAGTCTTACGCCCGGAATCAAAATTTGAAATGAAGATCTCCGCGGAAAAGCAGGAAGAATTTCAGAACAAGCAACTGATAGAAGAACGCAATCTGCTGGGGCATGGTTACGAAAAGGAGGAGCTTCTCTCGGAAAACGATAAGATTGCCAGACAGCTGGGCAATACGGAAATGTGGGAAGGACTCGATCAGTCAAATGTGCTGCGCGAGAAAGCGAAGTTGAAAAGCCGCTCCGTCAGAAACCGCACGATCCTCCTGTTTCAGGAGGGAGCGACGGAGAGGGGAGAGCAGAGACGTTCAAACGGGGATCTGTCCGAGGTACAGGATAAGCTTCTGGTGCTTGACCATCTTCTGCGGAAGCCTTTCGCACAGGGGGAAGACACTCGTCTGGGACTGCTCAATGCCGCATACGAAGATTTGTTTAAAACGATGAATGCATTTACGCAAAAATACAGGAATTCGCGTATGCCTATCGCAAAGGAGCGGGTGCGAAAGATCCGTGCCTTAGAGCGCGATCTGCGAGAGGAAAAACAAAACAAGATCGCGGCAAATGAGGATATGTTCATCAATGCGGGACAGCGGCCGGAGTGGGCAAAGTGTCCGATGGATTTCCTTGACGGCAAACATATCAACGCCAATATCAACGGAACTAGTTCCGAGTATGTGCTCCGGAGACAGCGGGAAGTGCTGGGAGTACGCCGCGCAAAGAACAGAAGCGACAGCAAGGAAATGAAGCAGGTAAAGACGGTGTTCAAGAACCTGACATTTTCCTTTTTGCAGGAAATCGGTACGAATGAAGCGGCATTTAACACGCAAAAGAACCTCATCGAGAATCAATACAATAACCTGATCGAAAAGTGCGATGCCTATCTCAGGAGGCACAAAAAGCCGTCCAAGACGGAGGAGCGCGAGCGCGTGAAGGCTGTGACGGATTTAAAGGAGCGTTCGCTGGTTGAAATGAAGCGCATTATGGAGGTCGCCGACATTATGCGCAAGAAGGAGAACCCATACATGCAGGGTCTGACCTGGGCGGATGCCTACGAGTTTACCTGCCGTGAGATGAAAACGCAAAAGGAAGCGATGGAACGGATGGATGATCTGCTCCAGGGCGGGTTAAAAGGGCTCCAGACGCTTACGACCATTGCCGCCATGCGAAATCTCGCGGAAGCGGATCAGCAAAAGTACGGGTTCCTTGAAGAGCGTATCGTCACGGAATGGACGAAGCAAAACATGGACAAGTCCGCGATCGACATGCTGGATATGGCGAAGGATCAGATCGTAAATACACTCAAGATGGTATATAATGAGATCCAGGATTCACAAATCCCTGAGGAAGCGCAGTATAAGGGAAATGACGGACCGGTGCCGGAAGAGAAGGAGGCCAAAGAAGCGTATTTCAAAAAGAAGGTAGACAGAGATATCAGAGCTCGAAAGGCCTATGTGGGACTGCGCCTTCAGAGACATCCCGCTGTCAAGCTTCTCAAGTGTCTCTTCTCTATGACGCACATCTTAGATGCCGGTCAGGAACAGGAACAGACACCGTTTGCCAATGAGGAAGTGTCTGCGGCAGAGTATTTCAGCAATAAGATTCACGGCACCGGATATGTGCGATTCGAAGACCGGCTTAAGATGGAATTTCCGAATGCTTCATTATTCGGAGAGGATGATGACTGTTTGGATCAGGCATACGTGAAGAAGATGCGGGATTTGATCGCTAAGGAAGAGCTTGCGGAGTCAAAGGATATCGTAAAGAATTTCGTGAGCAAAGACCTGATCGGATATGATAAAAAAGAACTCGAAAACGCACGAAACGCGATCTCTAACGACGAGAGCGTGAATCGGGTACTCGTATAGGACGAAACCCAAACATGAGTGAGGCACGGGGAGCGTAGGTGTCCCCGTGCCTTTCAAATATATAATTAAATGATTAAAGGAGGACCGGAAAAGTGACATTCAGCTCAGTTGTGTTCCTGTTCATGTTTTTCCCGGTAACATTTATTCTCTACGCGCTGATCCCCAACAAGACGGCGCGTAATATCATCCTGGTCGTTGCCAGCCTGGTGTTTTACGCCTTCGGTGAGCCGGTGGCCGTGATGATCATGTTGATCTCGATCGTTTTAAACTATTTTTGCGGCCGTCTCGCGGCCGGTGAAAAGCACGCCAAGCTGGCCGTGCTTTTTGCCGTTTTCGTAAACATCGGTTTGCTGATCGCGTACAAGTACACCGGATTTTTCCTGAATATTTTCAACGATATCACAGGTCTTTCGGTGCCGGTTCCGAACATCCGCATGCCCATCGGTATCTCTTTCTTTACCTTCCAGGGTTTAAGCTACGTGATCGACGTGTATCGCGACAAGAAGCTGGTGCAAAAGAACCTCTTCTATGTCCTCCTTTATATTGCCTTCTTCCCGCAGCTGATCGCAGGCCCCATCGTGCGTTACGAGGATATCGCAAAGCAGATCGAGGAGAGGGAGTTCAATATCGATCGGATCAGCCGCGGCATGTGCCGGTTTATCTTCGGTCTCTCCAAAAAGGTGCTGATCGCAAATCAGATGGGTTTTGTGGCTGATACCATGTTTGACAAATTCGCACCCGGCGATATCGGCATGGGGGCCTCCTGGATCGGCGCGATCTGTTATACGCTGCAGATCTTCTTTGACTTCTCGGGTTACAGCGACATGGCGATCGGGCTCGGCTGTATCTTCGGCTTTGATTTCAAGGAAAACTTCAATTATCCGTTTATCGCAGGCAGTATCCAGGAGTTCTGGCGCAGATGGCATATCTCCCTTTCCACCTGGTTTAAGGAATATGTTTACATCCCGCTGGGCGGTAACCGGAAGGGCAACGCGAGAACCACCTTGAACAAGCTGCTGGTGTTCTTCCTGACCGGCTTCTGGCACGGGGCGAACTTCACCTTCATCGTCTGGGGCATGCTGCACGGACTGTGTCAAATGCTGGAGACCTATCAGATCATACCGACGAAAAAGAAATGGTTCAAGCCCATCGGACACGTGTACACCATGCTGGTGGTAGTACTCGCCTTTGTTTTGTTCCGTGCAAATACACTTGCGCAGGGCTTTACCATCATAGCAAACATGTTCAACGGAAATGCGGGTGTCGGAGCCGTCAATGCCCAGATCTACGCCTGCATGACGGGATTCTTCCTCCTGTGCTTTGTCTTTGCGGTCCTGCTCTCCACACCGGTGTTCAAGCTGATCCGCAGCAAGGCGGAGCAGGGGAAGCATGTGGCGCTATACAACTATGGAGCTTATATCGGATCCTTATTGCTGTTCGGATTGTCCATCCTGGCACTCCTTTCGAGCAAGTATAATCCGTTTATTTATTTCCGGTTTTAGGGGGTGGAGTACATGAAAAAAGCATTTAAAATAATATACATCCTGATCTTCATGCTCATCTGCGTCACACCGCTTGCATTCATGCCCTTCGTGAAAAACGATGCGAGCCTGGAAAAGCGCGAGCTTGCCAAGCTGCCGGCCTACATGGAAAACGGCAGGTTAAATATCGATTTTTCCACGCAGTTTGAG
>CACZPL010000226.1 GCA_902783015.1 uncultured Lachnospiraceae bacterium | reverse complement strand
TCCCCAGAAGGGCTTTCCGACCCAGTACCCGAGCTCGCACTCGTCGTCGCGCTCCGTCATATCGGAATGGCCGTTCAGCTTCAGCTCGATCGCACCGATCGCACGGCCATCTTCCTTCATGCAGACGGCGTAAGCCTCCTTGCCGCTCAACACATTCCTGATCACATCCAGGCTTTCCTCAATACTTTGATGCGGCGGCCAGCCTGCGATCGGTCCCACCTCAGGATCACGTGCATATTTAAACAGATCTTCCGCATCGCTCTCGTTCCACTTGCGAAGGATCAAACGCTCGGTTTCAAGTATCGGTGTATTTTCAATCATTGATTCACCCCCCTTCCAGACATTTCCATACCCATGTTGTATTATACCATACTTCGCACAAAACCGTAGAAAAAATCAAAAAAAAAGCAGAAACAACGCATTCGTTCCTACTCACCACAACAATACTATTTTACTACATTTTACCCATGTTTTACAAGTCTAAAAAGCACTAATTATTTCCTGATTTTTTTGGGCAGTATTCCGTCTTGTAAAACCCGGGAAAGCATGGTATCATTCAATCATCAACAAGAGGTAACGCTCCTGAACGGAATAGATAGGGAGGTTGTCAGTTGTTCGAATAGAACCTATGGACGAGAGGTCCACGGGAATCCGCAGATTGGAGGTACGGACCAATGGGTACGTCAGATATCTAGGCCGCTACGGTAAACAAATTACTGTAGCGGCCTTCTTCATTTACTCCACGTTCAGCACATTGGAAAATCCGGTCAGGTCAAACACCTCCATGATGTCATCGTTGGCATTCTTAATAACCATGGACCCCTGCTTGTTCATCAGCTTCTGCGCCATCAAAAGGACACGTAGTCCCGCAGACGAAATGTACTGCAGCTTTTCAAAATCAATGGTCAGGTCCGTCACCCCATCGAGCGTACCTTTCAGCTCCGCCTCAAGCTGCGGTGCCGTGCTCGTCTCCAAACGCCCCTCGACCATAACATACAGCTTGGATCCGTCCTGCTTCTTTTCAATCGTCATGTTCATTCCTCCCCGGTGATAATTTCATAATGATCCGTCCAGGCCCTGCAGATGAGGGTCAGTCCATGCTTTCCTGCAAGATGTACTGCCTCCGACGTCGGGATCGCCTTCGATACAAAAACCGGAATACCGGCTTTGATCACCTTCTCCGCCGCGTCCTCCGGCACACGCCCGGAGGTATATAACATACAGTTCTCCGGTGAAAGCCCCATGAGTATCATGGCGCCGATGGCCTTGTCGATGGCATTATGGCGGCTGATATCCTCCGTCCGGAAAACGATCTCCTCCCCGCTCATCAAAATCGAGCAATGGGTGGCGCTTGTCCGTTTGTGGATCGCAGCCTCGTCAAAGAATGCGCGGATCAGACGAAGTACCCGTTCATGATGCATGGGATATCGGCTCGTTTTTTCCCGCTCCGCGAGACGCGGGGACGGTTCTCCCCACCCCAAGGGTCTCGGGGACAAAAGAACCGTCCCCCTGTCTCCGTCAATCTCGATTTTTTCTATCTCCTCCGCCGACCGGATATAACCGTCCGAAAAGAGTCTGCCGACGGCAAGCTCTTTCAGATCCGTATCCGTACAGGGAATATCATACAACATTTTTTCCCCGAGATAAACCCTAAAATGATGTTCTCTCAAAAGCGTCAGGCTTCCCCGACGCTTACTGCCGTCCGTATATACCGTCGTCACCGCAAAATCGGCTGTCGTATTCTCTTTTGTACTCATAGCTTACGCATCCCCCTCTCCCGAAAGGATCGCCAGCCCGTGGGCAAGCGGCGGGAGCAAGAATTCCATGCACTCCCGGACTGCCTTGGGACTGCCCGGCAGATTCACGATCAGCGTTCTCCCGCGCATTCCGCTGGTCGCACGGGACAGCATGGCTTTCTTCGTGATCGTCATACTATAAGCGCGGACTGCCTCGCTGATCCCCGGAGCTTCCCGGTCGATCACGCGCTTCGTCGCCTCCGGCATGCGGTCCCGCAGGGAAAAGCCCGTGCCGCCGGACGTAAAGATCACATCCGGTCTCTCCTCATCCGCAATGCGCTTTAGCGCCTCGACAAGGCCGTCCTCATCATCCGAAAGTATCGTCTCGGAGCAGACACGATAATCCGCAGCCTCCAATGCCTTCCTTAAAGCCGGCCCGCTCTCGTCCGTGTATTCCCCGCGGCTGGCACGGTCGCTTGCCACAAGGATCGCCGCATTAAACATCCGGGTCAGTTCATCTCCCGCTTTTACCACGCCGCCGGAGAGCACCCTTGCGAACACGCCCTCGTGGGGCATGATGCACTCGCCGGTCTTCTTCATGATCTCGCATCCGGTGTGACACTGCTTTCCGATCTGCGTCAGTTCAAGCAGCACCTCTCCCGTGCGAAATCTCGTACCGACGGGATAGGTCTTGAAATCAAAACCCTCCACAAGCAGGTTTTCCCCAAAGATCCCGGGGGGCAGGTCGACCGCGCCCTGACTGCGCTTCCGGAAGGCCTCTACCTGATCCGCGGATAGCAGGCTGACCTGCCGAGTGCTTCCCGCATGCGCATCGTTCTCCAATCCGAAGTCTTCTATGAGCCGGCAGCTTCCGACATTCTTTTTTACCGTTCCCTTTTTTTCACTGATACAAACCGCCGTGATCCTTCCCATCTCATCCTCCGATCTCAAACATATTCCGTTTATCTTCCGTGTCCTTTTCGTTGAAAAAACAATGTTCCTTCGGCTTCTTTCCGATACTCTCGCGGATCTTGTCCGCAAGCTCGTCATCGGTACATCCCGCCCTTAAGAGCGCTCTCACATCCAGGCCGTCCGGGTAGTACAGACACAGCTTGAGCAGACCGTCCACGGTGAGGCGGATCCGGTTGCACTGCTCGCAAAAGCTGTGGGATATCGGACTGATCAGACCTACGCGCCCTGCAAAGCCCGGAAAATGCACATATTCGGCAGGCCCGCTCTCCTCCATGCTGGATGTACCGTCCGCCGGGATCGTCTCCGGGGTGCCGAAGCTTTCCGCAAGCACCGCAAGGATCTCCTGCTGCCGCATGCCTTGCATATGAACCGCGCAGCCGATCGGCATCAGCTCTATAAAGCGCACGTCGATCCTTCTGTCCCTTGCATAGGCGGCAAGGTCCGGAAGTGACTTATCGTTGACACCTACGATCGGCACCGCATTCAGCTTGATATGAAAGCCCATGTCATACGCCATATCGATGGCGCGCCTTACATCTTCCAGAGCATCCGTTCCCGTAAGCCTTTCGAAGCACGCGCGGTCTAAGGTGTCAAGACTGATATTCAGACTTGTAAGCCCCGCCTTTGCAAAGCCTTCGAGCTTATCGGCAAGGAGCACCGCATTGGTGGTGAGCGCAAGCTGCGGGTGAGACGGCAGCTCGGAAAGGCGTTCCACAAAACCCGTGACGCCCTTTCTCACCAGTGGCTCACCGCCGGTCAGACGAATGCGCGTGATCCCCATTTCCGAGAGCACGCCGGCCACGCGGTAAAGCTCCTCCAGGGAGAGCAGCTCCTCGTGACGCAGGCGCTTGATCCCCTCCTCCGGCATACAGTACCTGCATCGCAGGTTGCACTTGTCCGTGAGCGAGATCCGCAGATATTCTATTTTTCTCCCGTATGCATCCGTCAAACTCATTTGCTGTTTTTTTCCTTCAAAAGCATCAATCGATCGGGGTGCAGGCGCAGCGTAAAGCTTCCCGCTTCCACCTGTCCCCTTACCGCGTCCCAGGCATCCTTTCCCACGATCCAGGTAAGCAGCGCATCCGTCGACTCGGATGCGTTTTTCTCCTGCGTAAAGCAGACCACCACGGAGAACGTGTCCTCGATCACGCGGCGGAGCCTGCAGGAAAACACATTTACTTCCCCACGAAAGTCGGCTGTTTCCTCAAACGTAAAATAATGCGCGCGGTAGCCCACATGGGTTATCTCCTCCGAGACCTCCTTTTCCTCAAGAGAAAGCGAGATCCCCCAGTCGGTCGCGAAATACGATCCGTCTGCCTGCCGTCGGATCGCCGAAATATTCTTACAGCCCGTTAGCCTTGCGGCAGCTACCGTCTGCGGCGCATCAAAGAAGTCCTGTCTGTCCTGCACCTCCACGACCGTCCCGGCATCCATCACACCGATCCTGTCCGCCAGGCGGTAGGCCTCGTTGCGGTCATGGGTCACCAGCACTGAGGGGCCGGAAAACTCCTCCAGGATATCCAGGATCTCATGCTCCATCCTGGTGCGCATATAGTTGTCGAGGGCCGAAAACGGTTCGTCGAGCAATATCACCTCCGGCTTCGATGCGAGCATGCGCGCAAGCGCCGTGCGCTGACTCTGCCCTCCCGAAAGCTCCGCCGGGTATTGTCCTGCAACCTCCGTCAGGCAAAAGCGTTCCATCAGCTGCTCCGCGTAGGCGCGATCCTCGGCCGCGCAGGTGATGTTTCCCCGCACCGTCATATTCGGAAAGAGCGCATAGTTCTGGAACAGATAGCCCACCTGCCGTTTTCTTGCAGGGAGGTTCACCCTCTGCTCCGAGTCAAAGAGCACGCGGTCGCCGAGGGTGATCCTTCCGCGGTCCGGCCGCTCGATCCCCGCGATACATTTTAAGGTCATGGTCTTTCCGCAGCCCGAGGCACCGAGCAGGGCCAGTCGCCCGCCCTCGGTGGAGAAGCTGCTCCTTAAGTGAAAGTCACCGATTCTTTTTTCTATGTCTACCGTTAATTTCATACTCTGCTTCTATCGGCTCTTCCTCCGATATCCTCTGTCCGTCAGCACATTCATCAATACGAGGATCGTGAGCGAAAAGCACACGATGATGAGCACCCACCGAAAGGCAAGCGCCCTGTCTCCTCCCTGCATGGCGGTGTACACTGCGATCGACATGGTCTGTGTCTTGCCGGGCAGATTTCCCGCGACCATCAGCGTGGCACCGAACTCACCCAGTGCCCTCGCAAAAGAGAGTACCGTGGCTGCCGCGATCCCCGGCCGGGCCGCCGGGAGCACCACTCTCCGAAGGATCGTAAACTCCCGCATGCCGAGCGTCCGCGCCGCAAAGATCAGGTTCTCATCCACCTGCTCCATGGCCCCGCGCGCCCCGCGGTACATGACCGGAAAGGATATCACGGCAGCCGCAACGACCGCCCCCTGCCAGGTGAAAATCAGCCGGATGCCGACGGTATTTAAAAATCGTCCGAATGCGGAATGCTGCCCGAATGCGATCAGCAAAAGAAAGCCCACCACCGTGGGCGGAAGCACGAGCGGGATGGACAGCAGTCCGTCCACGAGGTGCTTCCCCCGCCTGAGGTAGGTCACGCCCCACGCCGCGAGCAGTCCGAACAGGAACGTAAACAGCGTGGAGGCGAGTGCAATTTTCAGTGATATCCAAAGCGGAGATAATTCCAACTTTCTACTCTCCCTTTAAGAAGCCGTACTTTTCAAACACCTTGACGGCCTCATCCGTCTTCAGGTAATTCAGGAAGGCTGCCGCATCGTCGGCATAGCTTCCGGTTGTCACCACGCCCGCGGGGTAGATCACCTTGTCACAGCTTCCCTCCGGCGCCTCGGCAACGATCTTTACCTTGTCGCTCGTATAGGCGTCCGTCGCGTACACAACGCCGCAGTCCACCTCGCCGGCTTCCACCCAGGAGAGCACGGTGCGGACATCCGTTCCGAAGTTTGCCTTCTTCTCAACCGTATCCCAGAAGCCCAGGTTTGTAAATACGGTCTGCGCGTACTGCCCTGCGGGAACGCTTTCTATCTCTCCGATGCCTACCATCTTCACCTCGTCCTTCTTCACATCCTCAAAGGAGGTAAGGCCTAAGGTACTGTCATTCGGCACGATCAGAACCACCTTGTTTTCCAGGAGATCACATACCGTATCGTCCTTCATCAGCTTGCCGTCCTGCAGCGCCTTGATCTGCTTCTTTCCTGCCGAGATGAACAGGTCCGCCGGAGCGCCCTCCTCAATCTGAGCCTGCAGCGCGCCGGAGCCCGCATAGGAAAATACCAGATCAATGTTCTCATTTTTTGCTTCGTACATGGTCTCGAGCTCTCCGCACACATCCTTTAAGGACGCTGCCGCAAGCACGATGACCTCCTTCTTTTCCGCCTTTGTTTCTTTTGTCGTATTTTCATCCTTCTTACCGCTGCACGCAGCAACGGCAAGCGCTCCCGCTAAGGCCAGGCCCGCGGTGAGTATCTTCTTTGTCGCTTTTTTCATCGTATCATATACTCCGTCTTCTTCTATGTTTTCGTTTTCTTCGCTGTTTGTTTTTTCTTCTGTTTTCTCTTTGGTTCTTTCCTCCGAAGCAACATAGTGGCCGGACTTTCCTCCGGATTTTTCCACCAGTCTCACCTCACCGATCTCCATCTGTTTGTCTAATGCCTTACACATGTCGTACACCGTGAGCAGTGCCACGGTCACGCCGGTCAAGGCTTCCATCTCCGCGCCGGTCTTGCCGGTCAGGCGGACCTCACAGGTGCAGATGAGATCGTGTTTTGTCTCGTCGAAGGAGAAGTCCACATTCACCTTGGAGAGCATCAGCGGATGGCAGAGCGGGATCAGGTCCGGAGTTTTCTTGGCGGCCATGATGCCGGCGATACGCGCGGTTGCAAGGACGTCGCCTTTTTTGACCGTGCCTTGGGTGATCGCGTTGAATACCTCATGATTTACGTGGATTTTACCTGCCGCTTTTGCATAGCGCGCGGTAGGGACCTTTTCGCTGATGTCTACCATATTTGCTTTGCCGTTCTCGTCTAAATGGGTGAATTTGTTCATAGTGGTTCTCCTTTT
>CACZPL010000225.1 GCA_902783015.1 uncultured Lachnospiraceae bacterium | reverse complement strand
CTTCTGGAAGCCCTGCTTGGTCTCGATGATGATCCACTGGATATAATGTGCCTCGAGCATCGGATGCTCCACGGAGCCGACCTGCACTGTCACCTTGCTGCCGTCCACGGTCACTACCGGTACGTGCTTTTCACCGGCACCGTCCGAGGTGTTCGGCACAAGCTCCGTCATCTTCTGTCCGCAGCACATCACCGGTACGCCGGCATCATTCAGATAGGTGACAATGTTTCCGCAATGGTCACAGCGATAAAATTTCAACATGATAATACCCTCCCGTTTTCTGATTTTCCGTGTTTTATGCCGAATATGAAATCATTCGTCCGCACACATGCCATTTTACCACACGGCACCTGGTTTCACAAGTTCCTATGGCTTACGGTGGGAAAAAGCATCATACCGATACATCGACCGCCACGGCAAAATTGCCACCGGCTCCGTCCCCGCGGCTCCATAATCATGCGTTCCTATCAATTAACACGCACATGAGCTTCCGTCTTTTTTTCATCCTTCTTACGCTGTATGATGCTTCGTCGTCTTCTCATCGATCGTCAGCACGTCTCCCTCGGGCTTGTACGTGATCTTCACGTAGCTCATAACGCTCGGGCAGCCGGCCTTGATCGCAATGTACTGACACTGCTTCACTATCTCCATCAGCTCCTCGTAATCGCCCTCCATTGCGGTCTCGCATGGCCCGACATAGTAAGTCACACCGGTGCTTCTGATGTAATCGATCACCTCATCCACTATACGCACGACCTCGGCATCCTCAAGCACACCGGGCAACACCTGAATTGCTACATTCGCATTCATCTATTCATTCCTCCTCATCCTCATCGACTCTGTCAAGTAAAACACTACCTGATCGTATACTCCACACTCCTACTGCCCTTCCAGTTGGTCTGGCCGGTCACCGTAACGGTGATGGTTCCTCTGGATGTGAAATCCTTCGTCTCCTCTCCATTTCTGGTATAGGTGATCCGGCAGTTTTTCAAGAGGATCCTGCTGCCGTTGTTGCCTGTGATCCTGCTGATCACCGGCTTTTGCGCCCGCCCGTTAAAGCTTGCGTGATCTTTTTTCAGCGTCACCTTGTCCACGCTCACCTTCTTGATGGTACCGGTGGCCACGGTTCCTGCCGCGAGCTTGTAATTTGCCGCATCCGCGCCCGAGAGCGTAAAGAGACCCACCGTCATCCGTCGGATCTTGCTGCCCGCGCTCTTTGTACCCGTGATCACATAGCTCGGAAGCTTGGTGGTCACCTCCACCTCATCGCCGCTTACCACGCCTTCCACGGTCGGGGTACGGGACGTAAGCACCATGTATTTGCTGCCGTCATAGTACTTGTCGTTAAATTTCATCTCCCCGAGTGTAAGCTTTCTCTTTTCTATGGTAAATGTAAAGGTCGCTGTCTTCTCATACGCGCCGATTCCCGTCACGTACACGGTTGCAACGCCGGCTTTTTTGTTGTTCTCATAGGAAAGGATATAGTCTTTTCCCTCGGCAAGTATCGCATCGCCGTAGGTGACGGTCAGGCTCTGTGTCTGCTCGTTACCGTTATATACCTTGTCTTCGATACCGGTGATCTCCGCACCCCGGATATCCACCCGGGGACCGGATATTTTGATGGAGGCCGTTTGCACCACTGTCGGTGCATATTTCGGATAAATCTTGAATTTATAGGTCCCGGGTTTTTTAAAGCTGATGGAACCGACGATATTATAAGACGTATTCATGTCAACCGTGCAGTTGTCCGGATCCTCCGGTTCGATCACAAAATCATTAAAATGCGTACTTGCGGTTGTATCGTATGTGATATGGTCCTCCGGAATGTAAAACGCAAGCTGATCCTCCGTTTTAAGTCCAGTGGGCATGTTGGAGTAATAGTATCCGGAATCGGATGCCTTTTTCCAAAAAACGGTAAATCCACTTGGCACATTTCCCGTCTTTTCGTCCCCGCACACACTACAGCGCATGGTGATCAGGCCCGATGCCTCACTCACCTTCTTGTAGCTGTGACCGAGGGCGTTCTCGTATTCATATGTAATCTTTGCACAGTTCTTGCAGATATTTGCGATCCTGCCGCGGGTCGTACAGGTCGGCTCGGTCTCTCTTACGCTTTCGTACTCGTGGGAATCACAGAGGGTAAAAAAGTTCACCGAATACTGCAGTGTCCCCTCGGAGGAACCGGTGATCGTGACATCAAATACATCCCCGGCGCTGTAGGTGATATTGTCGGGTCGGAAGATCACGCAGCCCTTCTGCCCGTATCCGCTGTTTTCCACATTGAAATACCCGTCACTGCTTGCGGAGGAGAAATTCCACGTGGCATTGTCGGCTCTGCGCACCAGCTTTACCGTCACATTCGATGCATCAAGAGCGGTTCCGAAGCTCACGCTCCAGGCGTAGCTGTTGCCGAAATACTCGATCGGCATGTTCTGCGCCGGCCAGGCCACCCGTTTGTAGGAGCCGGCTCCCGAGCGTGACCTGTCAAATGCATAGACGGCGGAGTATCCCCCGACAGCACCGAATCCCGTATACAACATGGGCGGATTCAGGATCCATCTTCTGTGTCCGAGGCGGTCGATATTATAGCTGTCGGAATCTTCCATCCACATAAAGACGGAGTACACGATCGATCCCTCCCAGGATGTCATGGCGATGTTCGAAGAACTGGCGCCGGAATATCCGAGCTGATACAGGGCATCCTCCATGTCCGCCGGCTTTGTCGGTGTATGCGACAGCGACCTGTTTACGGCATTGACCAGGGATGCCGCCTGGGTCATTTTTGTGAATTCCGCGTTTTCCGTCACATCTGCCGGAAGTCCGGCAATGTACCGCATCTGATTGAGGGAGTTAAACGCCAGCGTCTTGCTCGTCTCCGAGAGCTCCCCCGGAGCGTAGGGCGCCGTTGTCGATGGTTTCGATGTATAGGTATTGGCGAGCTCCGGTGCCGGATGCGCCTTGATAAACGCCCGGATCTCCTCCGGCGTATGCGGATCCACTGCCAGCCCGATGGTCGTGGCGGCCCGCGCCGGAACCGCATTTCCGACCAGGGAAAGCACCATGAAAACCGCCAGCATCAGTGCATATAGCTTTCTTCTCTTCATCTTCGATCCTCCAATCTTTATCCTGAATCTTTATTATTGCGCTTTCGCATCGTTTTACGGTATAATTGTATCATATTTATCGAAAAATAGAAGTGTTTTTCGGAAAGGAGACGCTATGGATAACAAAGCAATGTACAAACTGTCCTACGGCCTTTTTGTGCTTACCACATGCTTAAACGGCAAGGACAACGGGTGTATCACCAACACCGCCATTCAGGTGACCACGGAGCCCAACCAGATCGCCTTTGCGGTCAACAAAGCCAACCTGACCCACGACATGCTCATGGAGGCAAAGAAATTCAATCTCTCCGTCATCAGCGAGAAGGCGGATTTCGAGCTGTTTAAGCATTTCGGTTTCCAGTCCGGCAGAGACGTGAACAAGTTCGAGAACTTTTCGGATTTCAAAACCGCGGTAAACGATATCCCCTATATCACCCGCGGCACCAACGCGCTGATCTCCGGCTGGGTGACGGACACCAAGGATCTCGGCACCCATACGCTGTTCATCGCCACTGTGACGAACCTCGAGGTACTCGATTCCGCCTCCTCCGCAACCTACGAATACTATCAGAACAACATCAAGCCGAAGCCGGAAAAGGTCGGCACCACACCGGACGGTCAGACGGTTTGGCGTTGCCGGATCTGTGGATACGAATATGTGGGCGAGGAGCTTCCCGATGATTTCGTCTGCCCCATCTGCAAGCACGGCAAGGACGATTTTGAAAAGGTTGTAAAGTAACACACATGCGTGCACATAGAAAAAAGCCGGTGACCATCGCCACCGGCTTTTTTGTGTCTTTATTTACGCCTTGCCTACGGAACCGAAGAGCTCCATCTTTTCCTTTACCTTGTCACAGATTGCCTGTGCGCCCGGTGCGAGAAGCTTTCTCGGGTCAAAGCCTTTGCCCTGCTTGTCCTTGCCCTCTTCGATGTACTTTCTGGTCGCTTCCTGGAATGCCCACTGGCACTCGGTGTTTACGTTGATCTTGGATACGCCGAGGCTGATGGCTTTCTTGATCATGTCATCCGGGATACCTGTACCGCCGTGAAGTACGAGCGGCATAACACCTGTCTTCTGCTGGATGGCATCCAGTGTCTCAAAGGAAAGACCTGCCCAGTTCTCCGGGTATGCACCGTGGATGTTACCGATACCTGCTGCAAGCATATCTACGCCGAGATCTGCTACAGCCTTGCACTCATCCGGATCTGCGCACTCGCCGGCACCGATCACGCCGTCTTCCTCGCCGCCGATGGAACCAACCTCGGCCTCGATGGAAAGACCGAGCTGATGT
>CACZPL010000224.1 GCA_902783015.1 uncultured Lachnospiraceae bacterium | reverse complement strand
GTGCCGTGGGAAAGCCCCGCGATACGCACCAGATCCGAAAAACCCTTCGGATTGGTGTCAATGAGCATCTGCATGGCAAAGTCGGTACCGAACTCCGGGATTCCCAGCGTGCCGAGCTTCGTGCCGCCTATCTGCTCCGGTGTGATCTTTAAGGATTCGGTATTATGAAACAGGCTCATCACGTCCTGATCATCGAGCGGGATCTTCTTGGCGTCCTCCCCCGTCAGATCCTCCAAACGCCGGATCATGGTGGGATCGTCGTGCCCGAGAATGTCCAGCTTTAAGAGGTTGTGGTCAATGGAGTGATATTCAAAATGTGTTGTGATGATATCCGTGTTTACGTCGTTCGCCGGCTTCTGGATGGGCGTAAAGGAATAGATCTCCTCGTGGCGCGGCAGCACGATCATGCCGCCCGGGTGCTGACCCGTAGTGCGCTTGACACCGACGAGTCCCGCCGAGATGCGCTCGATCTCGCAGCGGCGCTTCTTAAGGCCCCGCTCCTCAAAATATTTCATCACATAGCCGTAAGCTGTCTTGTCCGCCAATGTACCGATGGTACCCGCGCGGAAGGCCTTGCCCTTGCCGAACAGTTCCTCCGTGTAGGCGTGCGCCCGCGGCTGGTACTCTCCGGAAAAGTTGAGGTCGATATCCGGCTCCTTGTCGCCGTAGAAGCCGAGGAAGGTCTCAAAGGGGATGTCGTGCCCCTCCTTGATCATCTTGTGCCCGCACTTCGGGCAGTCGCAGTCCGGCATATCGCAGCCGCTTCTTCCTGCAAAGGCCTTCACCTGCTCCGAGTCAAAGTCCGTGAAATGACAGCTCGGACAGATATAGTGCGCGGGCAGCGGGTTTACCTCCGTGATCCCGGCCATGGTCGCCACAAAGGAAGAGCCGACGGACCCTCGCGAGCCCACCAGATAGCCGTCCTCGTTCGATTTCCAAACCAGCTTCTGCGCAATGATGTACAGCACCGCAAAGCCGTTTGATATAATGGAGTTTAACTCCTTCTCCAATCTGTTTTCCACGATCTCCGGGAGGTTCTCCCCGTAGATCTCGTGCGCCTTGTTCTCACAGATCTCCCGCAGTGTCTTGTCGGAATCCTCGATGATCGGCGGCGCCTTGTCCGGACGCACCGGCGAGATCTTCTCTATCATATCGGCGATCAGGTTCGTATTCTTGATCACGACCTCCTTCGCCTCGTCGCTGCCGAGGTAGTCAAACTCTGCGAGCATCTCCTCCGTGGTCCTGAAATAGATGGGCGGCTGCCTGTCGGCATCCTTAAAGCCCTGTCCCGCAAGCATGATGCGGCGGTAGACCTCATCCTCAGGATCTAAGAAATGCACGTCGCAGGTCGCCACGACGGGCTTGGAGAACTGCTTCCCGAGTTCGTAGATCCGCTTGTTGATCTCCTTTAAGTCCTCCTCGGAGGTCACGGGAGATTTTGAATCCTCAAGCATAAAGAGATTGTTGCCGATCGGCTGAATCTCGTAATAGTCGTAAAAATTGCAGAGCCTGGTGATCTCGTCCTCACCGGCACCGTTAAGCACGGCCTGGTAGAGCTCGCCCGCCTCGCAGGCGGAGCCGATGATCAGACCCTCGCGGTATTGGTTGATCAGACTCTTCGGGATCCTCGGGAATCTGTTAAAATACTTGATATGAGACTCCGAGATGAGCCGGTAGAGGTTCACGCGTCCCACATCGTTTTTTGCAAGAATGATGCCGTGATAGGTCTTTGCCTTCTTGATGGCATCCACACTCTCCGCTGCCATGGCATTCACCTCGGACAGCGTGTTCACGCCCTTGCTCTTTAATATCTCGATCAGCTTGTTAAAGATCTTGCCGGTGGCCTCCGCATCGTCGATGGCCCTGTGGTGGTGCGCATTGACCACGCCGAAGAACTTACACAGGCGGTCCAGGTTATAGCGCCCGAGCTCCGGCACTAAAATCTGTGCCATGGTCATGGTATCCATGATGGTCGGCTCCCAGAGCGTGCCGAGCACATTTGCGTAGTATTTGATAAACCCGGTGTCAAACTGGGCATTGTGTGCCACGACCACCGCATCACCGCAGAATTCCAAAAACTTCGGCAGGATCACGTCGTAGGTCGGCGCATTTAAGACCATGCTGTCGTTGATGGAGGTCAGCTGCGTAATGGAATACGGGATTGGGGTTTCCGGATTGATAAACTCCGAGAAGGTATCGATCACCTGCCCGTTTTTGATCTTCACGGCGCCGATCTCGATCAGCTTGTTGTATTTCGGTGAGAGTCCCGTGGTCTCGATATCAAAGACCACATACTCCGTATCTAAGCTCTGCCCGCGTTCGCAGAGCACAAATTCCTTCAGATCGTCCACAAAGTAGCCCTCTACTCCGTAGATGATCTTGAAATCCTCGTCCTTTTTCACGCAATGGTTTGCGATGGGGAAGGCCTGGACCACACCGTGATCCGTGATGGCAATGGCCTTGTGCCCCCACTCCTTCGCGCGGTCGATCACCTTGCCGATGTCCACCACGGAATCCATCTCGCTCATCACCGTATGCATATGGAGCTCCACACGCTTCTCCGGATAATTGTCCACGCGCTTCTCGCGAAAATCGTTGGCGTGCTTGATCCCCACGATGGAGGAAAAGCAGACCTCCTTCGTGTAGTCGTCGTACTGGGGCACGCCCTTCATGATATAAAACTTCCCGGCCTTTAACTCATCCAGCAGCGGATCCCTGTCCTCGGGCTTTAAGAACAGCTTAAAGGAAATACTGTCCGTAAAATCCGTGATCACACCGGTGACAATGAACTTGCCGCTTTTCAGTTCCCGATCCTCTAAGGAAATCACCTTGCCGTGAAGCACGGTATTTCCGACGCCGTCGTAGACATCGCAGATCTTTGCAACATCTCCCTCCGTATTTCTGCCGAAGAAGATATCCGGGTCCTCCGAGGGACCGCCCTTCTTTCTGTCCTGCCAGGACGCGCGTTTTTGCTCCGTATCCGGCTTTTTCTCGGGCTCAGCCGCTTTCTTTTCCTGCGGCTTCTTCTCGCCCTTCTTTTCCGTCGCGGCAGCCGCAGCCGCCTCCTCCGCCTCTCTGCGCTCCGCAAGCTGGGCGTTGATCTCCTCGATGGCGGCGATCTCGTTCTTTAGCTGTGCGCTGTAGGCTGCGCGGAGCTTCGTCTTGTGCTCCTCCGTAAAGTCGATGCGCACCTCCTCGACAGGCATGGAAAAACGCTCCCTGTAGACCTCAAGGATGTAGTCCTTGATCTCCCTCGCGTGACTCTTTGCAAGGGTCGTGTCCTCCAAAGCGAGCGTGATGATGTTCCCATTAAAAAACCACTCTCCGCGTTTTAAGATGCGGAAAGCGACATGGCTTTTGATCTTCATTTCCAGCAGAAAGCTGTCCTCGTAGGCGCGGTAAACCTCCTTCGGATTGTAAAGCTCCGAAAGCTCAAACCGCTCCCTGATCACACATTTTCCTCTTTCCGTGCCGAACACGCTGTCCGCGATGGCACGCTCGAGCATATAGACATCCTGCTTATCTATGATGTGTCGACTTAAGATCGACACCTGTAACAACCGTTTTGTATTGTACATGGTCACCCCGGTGACCTCCGTGTCGGAGAAGGCATTTCGAAGCCGCTCCGAGTAGGAAATGTCCGGGAAGACATCCATGAATTTCTTTGTATCTAATCCGCTTTCCAATGGTCAAGCTCCTCCTTGAGTGCGCCAAGCAGCGCATCCTCGGGCAGTGTTTTGATCACCTCGCCGTATTTCATCAGGATACCGACACCGTCGCCGCCGGCAATGCCGAGCTCCGCTTCCTTCGCCTCGCCCGGGCCGTTTACCACGCAGCCCATCACGGCCACCTTGATATTCAAATGATCGTAGTCCGCGATCAGCTTCTCCGTTTCGTTCGCAAGTCCGATCAGGTCAATCTTCGTACGTCCGCAGGTGGGGCAGGATACCAGCTCGATCCCGTCCTTTCGAAGGCCGAGCGTCTTTAAGATCAGCTTGGCAGAAATGATCTCCTCCACGGGGTCACCCGTCAGAGACACGCGAACCGTATCACCGATGCCCTGTCCTAAGATCATGCCGAGTCCCACCGCCGATTTGATGTTGCCGCGGTAGACCGTCCCCGCCTCCGTGATCCCCACATGCAGCGGGTGATCCGTCTGCGCGGCGATCAGCTCATGTGCCTTCACGCACATCAAAACATC
>CACZPL010000223.1 GCA_902783015.1 uncultured Lachnospiraceae bacterium | reverse complement strand
GATACAGAGCGTAGTTCTGGAATACCATGGCGATATCTCTGTCCTTCGGCTCAACGTCATTTACCATCTTGTCACCGATCCAGAGCTCACCAGAGCTAATATCCTCCAATCCGGCGATCATACGCAATGTGGTTGACTTACCACATCCCGAAGGTCCTACGAAGATGATGAACTCCTTATCCTCGATGTCGAGGTTGAAGTCCTTCACAGCGTTAAAACCATTCGGATAGATCTTATAGATATTTTTCAGTTGTAAACTAGCCATTAAATAAATCCTCCTTAGAATTAGCTTTTTTCACGCTATCACAGATTTTACAACAAACCTCCCGAAAATACCATATTACTATCCCACAAAGAATTTTCGAAAAGATTGTGCATTTTGTATAGTCATATTTTGCGCCCGAAGATCAGTGATCATCGTCCGCATTTCCTATTATAATAACGATATCAAAGTCCTCTGTAGAGATGGACGCGCCCTCCGGAGCATCGCCTACCTGATAGGTTGCGCCGTCAAAATACTTCGTCAGATTCTCCCCGAGACCTTCCTTTTTGGAGTAGATCACGGTTTTCTCGAGATTGGTGGAAAAATCGGACTTCGATGTGCTCGCGTAACCGTCCTCGTTCAGGGTGTCGCACCATCTGCCGGCCAGTCCCATCACATCCGTGCTGTTTAATACGAGGATCGTGGCGCTGTGCGCGTCCTCAGCCTCGGGTTTCCCGGTTTCCGCGCTCTCCGTGGCAGGTGCCTCCGTTGCGGGACGCGGCTGCGCGGTAAGCAGCGTATCCGGTGCCTCCGCCTCGGTCAGGATCTTCTCCCCCGCCGTGGTGGGCGGCGCATCGTTCTTTTTGCCCTTATCCTTTGAAAGCTTCATTATAAAAAAGACGGAAAATGCCAAGATCGCAACCCCCATGATGATCACGAAGGCCCGCAGAAAGATATTCAGGAACAATCCCGCCGCACTTTGTTTTTTCATGTATGATATCCTCATTCCATTCATTTTTGTCAACACAGTTACAAGGCATTTTAGCATTTTTTGTTGTTTTTTTCAATATCTTATGTGATAATACCGCCATGAAGACTTGTATCATTACGGGAGCCTCCCGCGGGATCGGTGCCGCGGCGGCAAGGCTTCTTTACCGGGAATATGAATATCTGGCGCTGATCTCGCGCAACAAAAACCGTGAGCTCGAAAACCTGACACTCGACTGGGGGAATGTCCCGGCCGGGCAACCGCCGTGTGAACTCGGGCTTTTTTCGGGCGATGTATCGGATTTTGCCTTTGTGCGCGATACAGTCGCGGAAGTGATCGCCCACACCGGGCAGATCGACCTTTTGGTGAACAATGCCGGGATCTCTCACGTCGGTCTTTTTACGGATATGACACCGGAGGACTGGGCCCGCGTGATGAACATCAATCTGACATCGGTCTACAACACCTGTCACGCTGTCGTTCCCCATATGGTGCACGAAAAAAGCGGCAGGATCATCAATATTTCCTCCGTCTGGGGACTTACCGGCGCTTCCTGCGAGGTTGCCTACTCCGCGAGCAAGGGCGGCATGAACGCGCTGACACAGGCGCTTGCAAAGGAGCTTGCCCCCAGCGGCATCGCGGTAAACGCCATCGCCTTCGGCGCCGTGGACACCGAGATGAACGGCCATCTCTCACCGGAAGAAAAAAACGCACTCTGTGACGAGATCCCGGCCGGCCGCATGGCCACACCGGAGGAAGCCGCAGAATGCATCTTAAAGGTTTCGCAAATGCCCGTGTATATGACGGGCAACATACTGAAAACAGACGGCGGGTGGATCTGACCACCCGCCGTTATCTTTTTATTCCGTTTTTGCCGTTTCCTTGTTGTTTCCGGAGAAAAGCATCTTAAGTGCCTTTCCGATTCTCACACCGTTTCCCTTGTACAGGGACATCATGACATAGATCTTGCCCGCCAGCCAGAGCGCTACCACAGTCGTAACAACCATGGCCGCAAAGGATGCCAGTGCGATCGGGGTTGAAACCACGCCCGCACACACGCCCGCAGGAAGCACCATGGCTCCGGTTCCCGGGAAGATGTACAGCCACGTCGGAATTTCCGCAGAGTTCAATCCCTTGATCAAAACCAGATAGAAGCACACCACAAGCAGAATGACAAAGATGCTCTGGTTGCTGGCCGCCTCCTCCTTTGTGGACGAGATTGCTCCGCCGATCGCGGCGAGCGCGCAGTAAAGCACAATACCGAAGATAAACACCAACACTGCCAGGATCACATTCAGCGGCTTGAACAGTCCGAGCTTTGCAAAGCTCTTCAGGAATGTGATGACCATAAATTCCTTGCCCGGCACAATGCTTTCAAATACCTTGAGGCCCACGATCATGCCGACCACAACGGCCGCGATCCAGGCAAACAGCTGTATAAATGCCGCAGTCAGTACGCCCAAAAGCTTTCCGAAGATCAGCGACTCCGCGCGCACCGAGATGAGCATGGTATCCATCAGCTTGGAAGCCTTTTCCATGACGATGTTCTGCGTGATGCTCGCGCCGTATGCCAGCACGATGAAATACACAAGCATTACCGTGGCATAGACCAGGATCATGTTAAACGTGGGAAGAATGCTTTCATTATTCTTCTCGTCCAAGCTTTCCTTATCCGTTTCGTAGATAGACCGGCCTTTTGCGTATCCGGTAGCCGAATAGACATCCGAATCCATCGGCGCGGAGATCTTCATGATGTCGGTGACGGAAATACCGGTAGCAAGCACCGTAAACAGCTGATTCTGCTCCTCCAGAAAATCACACAGGTTTCCCGCAGTCTTTTTATCAATGGGAGAACTGTCGGGCACGATGACATTTACACTCAGCCTGCCCCCATCCTCTTCATAAACATGCACGATCAACGAGGTAACCTCGTTTGCATCCTCGATCTCACGCAGTGCCGCATCCACGCTCTCGGCGTTGACGTACTGCAGCTCGGTGTAGTTTTCCACCTGCAGACTGTTCATCGCGCTGTAATCCGCATCCGGTACGCGTTCATTGACCACATAGATCTTATCCGCGCCGCAGCTTTCCGTTTTGTTTTCTTCACTATTTTTGCTCGCATTGCCCGCTATAACAAATACGATCACCGGGATCAGAAAAAGCAGGGCCGTGATCAGGATCGTTGTTACCTTGAAGGACTTCGAGCTTACCTGATTATGGAATGTGAACTTAAATACGTTGCCAAATCTCTTGAACATGTCGCACCTCCTTAATTCCTTACCGCTTTAAATACAGCGGAAAGTTTCGGCTTGCTCGAATCGGCAAGCAACAGGTTGCGATATGCCCTCGCCATGATCCATACCAGAAGGGCGAGTGTCGCGATCTGGATCACAAAGGATCCGAGCAGCGTAAGAAGGCTGACACGCCCCGTCAGGTAGCATACCGGAAGCATATAGAAGGATAGCGGCGGAACCAGGGAAAATACCTGATTGATGATATCCTTGTCCATCACACCGAAGATCATGGCCGCAAAATACCCGGCCATGGAGAGCATCATCACGGTACCGGTCGCAGACTGAATATCCTCCGTACCGTTGCAGGCGCTGCCGAGCATGCCCGCAAACACCGAGAAGACCAGATATCCCAGCATAATGGAGAAGAAGATCACCAGGAATCCTCCGAAACCGAATTCCGTGATCATTCCGAAATTAAACATATTCTGCTGCTGACCCTCGATCTGCTCAAGCTTCATGACGTCAAACATCACGATATCCGTGATCTTGGAGCCGATCACGCCGATGACCAGGATGAGGAGCACGTAGCTCATCATAGCAAGCACCTTGCCGAGCAGAAGCGCCATGGGACGCACGGACACGAGCAGGCTCTCCACGAGCTTGGAGGTTTTCTCCTCGGTCACGGAGGCGATCACATAGGATGTGCTCATACTCGTCACAAGGAAGATCAAAATTGCAAATGTAAACATGTACGCCGAGAAACGATCCTTGGATACCGTGGATTCCTCCGCAGCCACATAGTCCGCCTCCGACTCGGTTCCCGCAACATAGATGCCCTTTTGGAGCACTGCGAGATCCTCTTCCGTCACGCCCGCCGAAGCAAGACGTGCGTCCGCAAAGTTGTTATATACGCGTTCCACCAGACCGTCGATCTCGGTAATATTAACCTCGGAATCGTCCGAGATCACACCCTTTACGAAATAACCGTCCTGATCCAAACCGATAAAGATCGCGCAATCGTTTTTCGACAGAGCCTTGTCGACCTCCACACCGTCCACATCAACCATCTTTTCGGCAATGGGGGTCACTTCCTCATCGGCCGGCTTTTGTTCATCTTCCGTCAGGTTCTTTTTAATATCTTCCGCGGAAAACTTCACATCCGTCTGGTTGACGATGTAAATGCAGCCGATCGTATCCGCCGTGATCGCGGAGCCCGCCTCTTCCGTCGCGCTCTGACCGGCACGCGCCGAGAAATAGTTAATCGGCTTCTGCCCGATCATCACGAGCACAAAGATGATGAAAGAGATCAGGTAGGATTTGGTCTTAAAGGTCTGGGACAGGGTAAACTTGAATACCTTGCCGATTCCCTTTAAGCTGTAAATATTTTCCTTTGCATTGGTAGATTCATTGCTCACTTGCTTCTTCACCTACCTCTTTCACAAATATTTCATGCAGGGAGAGCTCGCTTAAGTCAAAGCGAACAACCGGGATTCCTTTTTCCACAAGGGTTTTCAAGAGACGATTTCCCTGCTCGTCACCGGTCACCTTCAGGCGATACTCAAATTCCTTTTCCGAAAGAAGCTCTATTCCTTCCTGCTTGATGAGATCCGTGATGTCCTGCTCCACCTTCACCGTCAGGTTCACACGGCCGTAGGACTTCTTGATCTCGTTTAAGTTGCCCGTCACAACAGCCTTGGAGCGGTGCAGGATGGTGATATCCGTACAGAACTCCTCTACAACCTCCATCTGATGGGAGGACATGATGATGTACTTGCCCGCCGCGATCTGCTCGCGCACAACCTCTTTCAATATATCCGCATTCACGGGATCCAAACCCGAGAAGGGCTCATCGAGCACCAAAAGCTCCGGGTCGGACAGCATAGCGATCAAAAACTGGATCTTCTGCTGATTACCCTTGGAGAGCTGATCCGGACTCTTCGGTTTTTTCTTCTTTTTTGCGGTCTTCTTTCTTGCGCCGCTTCCGCCATTCTCAGCCTCAGCCTTCGCTTCCGCTTCCGCCGCCTTTTCCGGATAGAGATACTCCTCCACCTTGAGGCGCTCTGCCCAGTAAGCGATGCGGTCATCGAGCACCTTCCCGCTCACACCGCGCAGTTCCCCGAAATAACGGATCTGATCGAGTAGGCTGTACTTCGGATAAAGTCCGCGTTCCTCGGCCAGATAGCCGATGTTGCAGGTATCGAAGTTAAGCGGCCCGCCGTTCCAGGTTATGGAACCGCCGTCGCTGTCCAGCATACCGAGTGTCATACGGATGGACGTGGTCTTGCCGGCGCCGTTGGTACCGAGCAGTGCGTACACACCGGGCTTTTCCATGGAAAAGCTGATGTGATCGACTACAACCTTTTCCCCGTATTTCTTGTATAAATCCTTCACCACAAGAGACATTCTTTCGTCCTCCTTCATAAACGAAATATAATCTGCTATATCATAACAAAACAATTCCAAAAAAACAAGGTGACAGTTTCGGAAACCGCCACCTTCTCTATTCACCCTGTACTATGGAAATAAACTTTCCGACCTCGCTCCACGCTCTTTTTGACTCCACCATTAAGGTCGCGGCGATCTGGAACACATGGAACATCCCCTCATACTCGGAATAACGGATTGTCACACCGGCTCGCTTCATCTTCTCGGCCGCAATGCGCGAATCATCCAGCAGCATCTCGTAGGTTCCCACCTGGATCAGTGAGGGCGGAAACCCGGAAAAATCACCGAAGGCCGGCGAGATGTACGGATGCCGTTTATCATATTTTCCGGGATAGGGATTCTCGAAGATCAGCGCATCTCCCGAGTTCCCGAATACCGGGTCCTTCTCGTAGTTTTCCTCGTAGGATGTCCCCGATGCCGTCAGATCCGTCCAGGGAGACATGGCGATCAGTCCCGCGGGAAGCTCGCGGTCGCGGTCGCGAAGATATGCCGTCACCGCCATGGCCAGCCCGCCGCCGGCGGAATCGCCCGCCAGGATCATCCGGCTCTCCGGAATCCCCTGCGCACGCAGCCAGTCGATACAGGTGAGCGCATCATAAAGCGCAGCCGGGAAGGGATGCTCCGGGGCCACGCGGTAGTCCGGTGTCAGAACACAGGCACCGTTTCCGACCTCGGAATAAAGGCCTGCCATGCGCCTGTAATTCGTCTTAAAGGCTCCCACATAGCCTCCGCCGTGCAACTGCAGGATTGCCCAGCCCTTGCCGCAGGTTCTCCTCTCCGTGGTGTCCTCATTCTCCAGGTCGGTTCTTTTCAACAGCTCCATACGAAACTGCGGCAGGGTGATCTTCTCTGCCGCAAGATGTGTCGGATATGTAAAATTCTTGTCGAAATCACTGTCGTTTCTGTGGTCACCCACAATATGATCCTTGATGTACGGCGTGCCGTTAAAGCGCGCAACAAGGTCACGGATCAGCCTGGATTTCCTGCTTAACTCTTCTGCCATTTTAAACCCTGAACCTTCTCTTTAATTCCGCGGTCGCATGTCTGCCGCCGAACACCACCATGGCCGCGAGCACGACCACCGTGAATCCCGCCGCAGCCGCCGGAAGCAGCCACAGTTCCTCGTCTATTACGATCGTCACGATCAGCATCGCGATACCGATCAGCACGATCCAAACCTGTGCCATCACGTAGACCTGCCAGTGCGAAAGATCGGTAAACATCAGCACGACAACCGCGCCCTCGATAGCCGCGATCGCGCAGGGAACCGCGATGGAAAGCCCCCATAATCCATGCCCGATGATCCGATTTAAGAGCAGGATCACCACAATCGCCGCAAGCAGCTGTCCCACAAGCTTTCGCTGCAGGGTCTTGTTATTCTGAAATGAATAGGCGAGCGTAAAGCACCCGAAGGCAAGTCCCACCGCCGTGATCATGCTCCAGGAAAACGCTTTGTCCGTGGCATAATCGATGATCGCCAGTATGATCTGCGCCACAACGGAAGAAAAGATGGCCACCTTGATCAAAAACCGCATCAGGCGAAAACGCTGTGATACGTCCGGATAGCCGACCCCCGCCGCCGCACCCGCCTCCAAGCTGAGCGGCGCTCCGCAAAGCGGGCATACCTTCACATCATCTCTGATATTCACATTGCATTTCCCGCATTTATTCATCGTAAACTCCGTTTGTTTCTATCTCGACATGAATTCCGTCCCCCGTCATCTGACGGACAAAGGCCTTCTGGATATCCGTCTCCCTGATCGCGGCACTTAAGGAGAATACCAGCGTGTCCCCGTAGGAGCACACCGCCCCCTTGATATTCTGCCCCTTCGACATGGAAAGAAGGGCGTAAAAGCTTTCTATATAAGGCCTGTAGGCCTCGTCCACCGCTATCACACCCAGGTTGGTCACGGTCGAGGTGTTTGCGCGCGCCGAGCTGTTGTACACCAGCTTCATGCCCAGGTTCTTTAAAAAGAGCGGGAAGGCACGCAGCATAAAATTCGTCTGATTGGATACATTATAGGAAAACAGTCGTTCCAGATTGTCCTTGCTGATCTGGAAACGCAGGCTTTCCGCAATGATATTTAAAACATCCTCAAATTCATAATGCTCCTCTGTCGGCTTGAACACGGCCGACACGACAGCAAAGAAATTCTTCGTGGTCTCCGAGTCAAAATACGGGCGCAGGTTCACCGGCACACAGGTGGAGATCGGCTGATCGCACGGCTTTTCCTTCAGGTAAGCCTTGTAGATGGCGTATGTAAACACGCCGACCAGATACTGGTTGATGGTGACACCGTAATGCTTTGCCACGCGTTTGATATCGGGAAGCGAAATGTAGGCCTGGACCACACCGTACTGCGTGCGATAGAACTTCTCGCCCTTCACGATCAGCGCCTTCTCGGTCTTGTAGCCCTTCTTCGCCTTCTTTTTGTAGTTTTTCAGATAGCTGTCCTCGCTGTCTAAGGATGTGTTGACCGACAGGCCCGCAGGCTGCGAATCGGCAAGTTCCTTGTGTTTTAGGCGAAGGTAGCAGTAAGCGACCTCCTTTAAAAAGAGGAGCGCACCGTTGCCGTCCGTCAGGGCGTGAAAGACCTCCAGATTGATCCTCCGTTTGTAATAGGTCACGCGAAACTGGTAATCGTGATTCGTGTAGGGATTGATGTACAGGCAGGGATAGGCGTTTTCCTCATGCACCTTCGGTGCCGGTTTGTCGTTTGTCTCGAAATAATACCAGAACAGACCGCGCTTCAGCTTCATATTGAATACATCAAAAAAAGGCAGCACGCGTTCTACTGCATCCTGCAAAAGCAGAGGATCGATCTCCTCATGCAAGGTGACTGCCACACGGTACACATTGCTCATACCCTCTCGGGCGATGACCGGGAACAGATTCGCCGTATTATCTAATTTTTCCCAACGGATCTCTTTTTTCTCTCGCATTTGTTCATCATACCACCATCAGGCAGAGATGTCAAAGGTGGCAGCTCATAAAGAGCTACCACCTTTGACACGATCATCACTTTACTTTTACATTTTTTGCGGCGCTCCAGGTGGAATATATATTCACGCCGCCGATCGTCTTATAGGTCCGGATGCGGACATAGTACGTCTTTCCTTTTGACAGGTTCTTGATCGTCCGCGAGCTCGACGAGTACTTCGGTACCGTCACGAGCTTATTTCCCTTCGCAAAGGAAGCATCGGTGCTGTACTGAAGCTGATAGCCCGTGATATGCGTATTCTTCATCGTCAGCTTCTGCTGTGTCCAGGTCACCGTTAAGGATTTCGTACCTGCCGTTACCTTCTTCAAGGAGGTCCGCTTCGGCTTGATCTTGAAGGTTTTTGTGAGCGTTCCGGTATAGTCGCCCTTTCCCTTCACTCTGATGGTTGCCGTTCCGACATTGATGTTGTTTTTATACGTTACGGTATAGTCCGTCCCGTCTACGAGCAGCTTGTCGCCGATCGTCACCGTGACTGCCGGTGTCACAGCGCTTCCGGTGTACGGCTGTGACGCAGAGGCTTTGACGGTCGCCTTCGCTATGCTTGCAGGTGATATCACAAGCTCGTGGATATAGTCCGTGTCCTGATCATAGTAGAGATCATACAGTCCCAAAACCGCATCGGCACCTGCATTCGGCGAGAAGGATTTCTCCGCCACCGTCTCCCAGGAGCCGTACTTTTCATACAGCGAATCCGCTGTCGGGCCGTTCTCGTCTCCGTATTTTTGCAGATTTCGTTCTTTTACCTTCGCCAAGCCTTCCGGATCATCCTTGTAGGCCTCCAGGCGGATCTCGTTTCTGCGTTTGGATACCGCCCTTGCGATCTCTTCCACGCCGCTTCCTTCCGCCTTCATGCTTATGATGATATCAAAGAGCTGATTCATCTCCTCGTGGTATGCCACGCGCTCTTCCCGCATTGCCTCAACAACGTCGGGATCCGAAAAGTCATAGGACGCGTAGATTGCAAGGCTGCCATCGGGGCTCGGCACGTATCCGTAGATCGCGTTTTCATCCGGCAGGATATCCGCTGCCGCCTTCGGATTCTCCATCGGGTCGTGTACGTAGGTAAAGCCCTGCGCATCCGTTTCGGATGCGATTCCTTCCGCGACCGGGGTTTCCGCATGTACCTCAAGGCCGGTGCAGCCGAAGATCATGCAGGTTGATAGTGCGGCCGCAAGGGCGGTTGATAACAGTGTTTTTCTTAGCTTTCGCATTTTGAAACCTCCTTTTTCTTTTATTAGGTACATTTTCACGAACAACTTCGCCGCCATGCTACCCACGAAATGCGTGTATAGCGATGCCGCTTGCTTCGCAGCGCCATGCTACCCACGCATTTCGTGGACAGCTCGCCACCTACTCACTTGGTAACTAGCCATGCCCCCACGAGCAACTTCGCCGCCATGCTGCCGTGCCGGCGCATGTCAACTAAGTTGCTCGTGGGCACGGCTTCGCCGTATGCATCCAATCCGAGAAAAAGCCTCCTGGAAGCGAGCTTCCGGAGGCTTTTTCTCGTCTTGTCTGCGCATGGCTCAGTTGAGAAGCCAATGACGGGACTCGAACCCGTGACCTACTGATTACGAATCAGTTGCGCTACCAACTGCGCTACATTGGCGTGAAACAAGGG
>CACZPL010000222.1 GCA_902783015.1 uncultured Lachnospiraceae bacterium | reverse complement strand
TACCCGCGATCACATTAAGATCCGGATACTTCTCGCGGATCATCTTGAAGGTCTTTAACACATTGCCCGAATGGCCGTGTGCGGTATCGATCACGATGGCATCCACCTTTGCGCTTACCAGCTCATCCACGCGGTCCGTGATGTCCGGCGTCACGCCGACAGCAGCCGCGCAGAGCAGTCTGCCCTGGGAATCCTTTGCCGCATTCGGGTACTTGATCTGCTTTTCGATATCCTTGATGGTGATGAGGCCCTTTAAGTTAAAGTTCTCATCCACGATGGGGAGCTTTTCCTTTCTCGCCATACCGAGGATTTTCTTGGCCTCATCCAGAGTGATCCCCTCTTTTGCCGTGATCAGGTTCTCACTGGTCATGGACTCTTTGATCTTCTTGCTGTAGTCTGTCTCGAATTTCAGGTCACGGTTGGTGATGATACCCACCAGTTTGCCGTTTTCGGTGATCGGCACGCCCGAGATGCGGAACTTTGCCATCAGATCATCCGCCTCGGCCAGGGTATGCTCCGGTGAAAGAGAAAACGGATCGGAGATGACACCGTTTTCCGAACGCTTTACCTTGTCCACCTCTTCCGCCTGCGCCTCGATGGACATGTTCTTGTGGATCACACCGATGCCGCCCTGTCTTGCCATCGCGATAGCCATGCGGTACTCGGTCACCGTGTCCATACCCGCACTCATGAGTGGGATGTTCAACCGAATGTTTTTTGTGAGCTGTGTGGAGATATCCACATCGTTCGGTATCACCTCAGAATACTGAGGTACTAAGAGTACGTCGTCGAAAGTGATGCCTTTTCCAATGATCTGTGCCATTTCTCTTACCTTTCCTTTCTGAAATCTGACAACTGTCTGTTACAAATAGATATGTAAAAATTGAAATCGAATGCAAGCATCCGATTTCGTTTGTGAACTGATTTATTTTTCCTCGTACACACAGATGTAGAGATTGATGTAATCCTTACCTTCAAACATGAGCGGAACCTTGAGTCCGTCCACCTCTGTCTTCAACTGAAGGTTCTCACCGAAGACCGCAAGCGGCGGTGTGATATCGATCAGCGTACCGAGTGTGGAAAAGATCGTTGCGGTGTTACCCATGATCATGTTGGAAAGCTCGTTTAATGCGGAGCAGGACATTTCGTCCAATGCTGTCACCGGCATGCCGAACATCATGCGGGATGCGATGTCCATCGCATACGTTTCCTTGATGGCAAGTACCACCTGACCCTTCATCTCTCCGACAACACCTACCTGAATTGCGTAGGTTTTATCCTTGATATAAAAATCCGTTTTCTCCGGTTTTCCGACAGCGAGTTTCATCTGCGTAACACTCTCAACAATGGAAATACTTGACTGTAAGAACGGATTTATGTTTTTCACATCCATAGCCGGAATCATAGCAATCTCCTCAGAAACAATTAGTGTTTATATATAATATCATAAAACAAGACACTATTCAAACACAATTTCCAATTTTTTTCAATAAACATAAAAATCTTCCGTCTGCGACAGATCGTGGCTGGATTTGTCGATCTGATGGACGGAGTACGCCACACCGGCTTTCGGATGACTGTCCGGAACCATCAGATTTTCACTGTCGATATACACGGTCTCGGCCGGCTCATTGTTCACATAAACCACCGAATACGGATTAAAGTTTTTCCCCTTTACCACCATATGCGTCGACTCGTTCTTGATCTGCGTGATCTCGATCGGCCAGACGCCCAGGGTCATGTGCGCCTCCGGCACAGGTGTATGTCCGTCATACACATAGTTCTTGCCGAACAGCATATCATAAGCAAGCAGTGTGCATACACGGTCAAGTTCCTCTCCCGCCAGCTGCTCGTGCGCAAGCTGAACATAACTCATATGAAATCCGAGTGCTTCGAAGATCCGGTTTGAAACCTCGCTGGCATAAATATCCCTATCGTCCAGTTCCAGTCCGATATTGTTGACAAGCACGTATTCCGTCTGAAACACATTTCCGCCGGAAAGCTTTTCGTCCGTGATATTCAGTGACGGCAGGTGATCTCCGTAAAGAAGGAGCACGTAATCCTCCCCGCGCGCATCCAGGGCCTCCCGTAAACGCGCGATCATCTGATCCATCTCGTAGATCTGATTCAGGTAATAGTGGAAGGGCTGCTCCATATCAGGCTCATCGTAGCTCATCTTCACATGATCCACGTCCTTATCGTAGGGCTCGTCCGGGTATTTCCCGTGGCCCTGCACGCTGATCGTGAACACGAAGTCACTGCCCTCGGTATCGTCCAGACACCTTAAGATATCATCGGGAAGCGTTCCGTCCTTCGCCCAGTTTCGCGGCGTGAATTTCAGATCGTACATATACTCCATGGATATGAAGTGATCAAAGCCCATCTGGGCATACACGTTTCTTCGGTCATAGAATACAGCCGTATTGTTGTGGATCGCGTAGGTGCCGTAGCCGTAATCCGCCAGCAGACTGCACATGCTGACACAGGGTGTGCTGTTTACCGTTGTCTTATACGGATACTCTCCGGCTCCGAAGTAAGCGGACTTGATGCCGGTCAGCACCTCGAACTCCGTGTTTGCTGTTCCGGCGCCGAGCGCGGGAACCGTGAAGTACCCGGAGGGGAACTCCTCCTTAAACGCCGTAAAGTTTTTGACGGGATCCTCCGCAAGCTCAAGCCCCTTCACGGTCTTAGGATCAAAGAAGGATTCGAGCTGGATCACGATGATGTTCGGCTTCTTCTGTTTCTTCTCGTCGATCTCCTTTTCTCTTTTCTGCTCCTCAAGGTCAAGCGAGGCCTTGATACTCTTCATCTCCTCCTCGGAATAATCCTCCGGTTTTCCGATACCGTTGTCGATGATGGAGTTGGTAAAGCAATAGGCAAAGCCGTAATCCTTGTAGGCCATGCCGAGATTCGCAAAGTCGTCGGAGATCACGTTATAGCGGATGTTGAGCTTCGTAAATCCAAACAGGAAGACCCATACCGCAAGGCAGATGACCATGGTCCTCTTGATGTGGATGGAACCCTCCACCTTCGGTGTCTTCTTAAAGAGCAGAACCAGACCGATCGCCACGACCACGCCAAGAACCACAAAACCGACAAGCTGCCAGGGCTGGAAGTAGACATCGAGCATGGTGAACACGTCCCGCGCCATCAGGATGTCGATGGCCGCAAAGGGTGTCACCCTGTAGCCGAGGACCACATAGTTTACCACACCGGCCGTCATCCAGATCGCCGAGATCAAGATGATACCGAAGAGCCGCTTGCGCAGGAAAAACGCAAACAACAGGGTAAAAAAGATGATCGAGGCATTGTAAAAGAACACGATCGGTGAGGAGATCACAAAGAAGGCAGCCTCAAACAGCGAGTGCCTGCCGAGGATCTCCATGATAAGCTCAAGCAGCAGAGCGAGAAAAACGCACTGGAACATCTGCGTGTGTACGGTTTTTGCGATGGCTCGTTTTACGGTACTCTTAATGCCGCCTTCTGCCGTTTCCTCCTCCTGAACGGGAAGTGCTTCCTCGATATCTGTATTTGTATTTTCCGTAATCGGCTCCTCTGCCGGAGCGCTCTGTTTTTTCTTCATTCTCTTTCTTCTCTATTTTTTTAATTTTTTTGTTGACAATTTAAAATGCGTGTGATATTATACCACTTGTCGTCAAGACAAGCAAGCGCGAGTGGCTCAGTGGTGGAGCGTCTCCTTGCCAAGGAGAAGGCCGCGGG
>CACZPL010000221.1 GCA_902783015.1 uncultured Lachnospiraceae bacterium | reverse complement strand
TCAGTGGAATGTATGCTATAAAGGGTGAAACGAAGATTCACCTAATACCATGACTGCGGTTCGTTTGCGGCAACAACGGTATGCGGGCATGAGAAAGGAGTAGTCTTTTCCGCTGGCGTAAAGCCAAACCCCTTAGCAACCAAGAGTATAGCATGGAGGCATACAAAAATGAAGTCTTTATTCGAAGAAAGAGGCGGTACATATTCAAAGGTCGGTAGCTATCAGATCCCTAATCTCGCCATGGACCCACAACCGGAAGGAGAGATCGGCATCTGGGGGCAGCATCGGAAGCAGTACCTGAAAGAGCATCGGAAGGGCACCTACAATGCCATGTTGCTTCAAGGCACGTTAACCCAGCACCTGATCGACACCAATGCGGAAGCACTCGATCTCATGGATACCCTCGTCAAGCAGATGGCGAAGGCCGAGGGCGTCACAGAGGAGTTAAAGCGCCGGGATCAGCTTGGCTGGGTCGGACGTATGAACAATGTCCGCAATCGGGCTGAGGAGATCGTGAGGAACGAATTGATCCATGTTTGACCAGGGAAGCAGGTCAAACCCTGATCGGGGAACTCATAACCGAATGAGCATGAAGGAAACAGAGCGCGTATCATGACGGTACGCGCTCTGTTTTTTATTCCCCGTCCCTGTGCCGGAGCCGATAGTGATGCCTGCACCGGTCGCTGCAGAACTGCGCGTCGGCACGGGAGGTGTAAAATGCTTTCTCGCATTGTTTGCAGAGTTTGATCGGACTGTTGGGGTCGGTGATCGTGAAGGAGAACATCATCTGCAATCCCAGCAGCAGCGAGTGAAAGTTCCACATAATCTTCGGCCCGGATTCCAGCAGGGCTATGTGATACGTCGGAGCTGCCCCCTCGAAGATGTCCATGGCATACCGGGCCTGCTCCTTTTCTTCCGCGGACAAAGGCGTGCTGTAGAAGTAGTGGACCGACAGGAAATTGAACGCGAAGGAGCGAAAGGCGTTCTTCAGCCATTCTACGTCCTCCGCATAGGATCGGAGGAAGCTCATCTGCATGGCGATCGGCGCATCCACGCCCGTAAAGGTCAGCAGAAGCGCTTGCAGGGGAATATCGCCCTCAATGTCCCATTCCACGGAATCTCCTTCCTTCCGATAGATCGGCTTCTCAAAGGGAAAAAACAGATTGGTATAGGCCTGTGTTTCCATGGACTCCTCCCGGATGAAATCGTTCTTCGGAAGATAGACATAGAAGTAGTCCATGAACCGCGCCGTGGTCGGCAGGGCGGTCATTAGGCCCAACAGGCCATAACGAGCGGCGAAGCGCAGCAAGGCCTGCTCCAGCAGCACCTTTGGGCGATGTCCCATGATTATGAGCCCTATGTTGATGGCGTCCAGCACCATTTGCTTTGCGTCCTCCAGCGGATCGATGAGATTCGGCATAGCGCCTGCCGCCGGGGTCAAATACTGTTTGCCGTTGTCTGCGGTGCGGATCTCGTATGTATCGTATCGGACCCACAGCGTGCCGGCACGCTCAAAGATAGCTGACATGACATTCCTCTCCTTATATGCTTACCTGGATCAACTTTTCACTGTCTGCTTCCGACGGCAGTTGCCAAACACCGTGGCTGTCTACATTGGTGTGGATCGGCGTCTTCTGTCGGTGCACGATTTTGAACCGGTTTATGGGCGGCCGCTTCTTATCCCGCTTCAGAGTGCGGCTGATCCCGCCCTTGAATCCAGGCTTTTTCCTGGCTTCGGCGTATTCCGTCAGAAATAGCCGTTCGATCTGGGAAAGGCTGGGGCGCTCCGCCCGCTTCAGCAAGTACTGATACACCGGCTCCTGCAGGTTCGCCTCCAGGGCCGATTTGATCTTCCGTATGGACCGGGGCGAGGAATCCTTCAGGGCGGCGATCCGCGCCGTCTTCCATTGCCGCAGGAAATAGAAGTAGGCGACAAACTTCTGGTCCACCGTCAGGGCGTCGAACTGGCGGGCGTAGAATCCGTTAGTGACCAGCTCCCGCAGCTCATACGGGCAGTCGAAGATGGCGTCTATGAAATTGCCTTTTTGCAACTGCTTCTCCAGGGGCATATTCATCCACGCCGGGAAGACCACCAGAAGGGAGGAGACCTCCTGTTCCCATGGCAGCTCACCGCGTGGGAGCTCGGTCAGCTCTATGCCCCGCTGCTTATTGGCCTCTATGCGGTCATATTCCGCCACCAACCGCCGGAAATCCCTCTCGGTCCGCGCGCCGCTTTCCATCCGGCGCAGCGCCTCCTCCTTCATGTGCCGCAGGGTCTTGGGCTCCTTCGCTTCCTCCGGCTCGATCAGGGGAGAGGCGTTCCATGCCGCCAAGGCCGCCCGGCTCTCCTGCCGGGCATACGCCGCCGCGGTGTCCTCCACTAACTCGTCAGCCGCTTCCGCCCGGTCGTTCCAGCCGGTATAATCCTGGCGCTTGTTCAGATACTCCCTTTCATCCAGCATATCCATCACTTCCTGTTCTTTCTCACTCATCTTCTATCTTTGTGTCTATATCCATGCAAACAAAAACCCTGTCCAAAAGTCTTCCCTCAATCCGACAAATCAGCTTCAAAGATTTCTTCAAACTATTTTTCAAAAATGGTACCGATTTTGGCTTCCTGGTTTCCTATATATAGAGGGGAGAAGATCGAAAAACGACCTTTTTCTGACTCCCGGAGGGCCCCTCGCCACTTTTCGACACTCTATTTATACCAAACTAATTGTCCCATATTCAGGACTTTCACCCATGCCTCCAAAAGTTCACAATCCTATTTTTGGAAAATGGTACCGATTTTGTGCGGTTAGTTTCCTAATATATAGAGAGCGAGTGAGCGGGGACCTGCCGGGAAGGATACCTACCGAAAGGATGAATGTCGGGACCCCGCGAACGAGCTCTCCAGTTCCATGGGTGTACTGGAAGGAAAAAGGAGGCTGCGCCGCGTAGACAGGTTTTCCCAAAAGCCTTTCCACTCTGCCCGGCAGATGGCCGGGCGTTGATTCGCCCTTTCCTCTTTCTTCCAGTAAACAATACTGTACACGACACCCCCCGATGTTCATTCATCGGCAGGTATAGATCACACCGCCGCAGCGGGAATGGCACAGTAAGAAAAGCAAATCGGACGGTATTCTTCGGCCAGCCTTCGGGCTGGCTTTTCTTTTGCCGTGCAGAAAGGAGGCAGAAACGGCGCTTTGCCCGGTGTTGCACTTGGACACCAAACGTATCGCACCGGCTGTGGCCGGGAATGGAACTGACAGGACATTATTATTTCAAGGAGGAACCCCTATCGACCCATGACACCCAAGGACCCATGCCGCGTTTGCGGCAGCCGGCTTCCGGGCCGGGAGCCGAGACCGTATCGCACCGCTTGTCGGGAAGTGGACCCTATCGACAAAAAAATAAATCAAAGAAATGGAGATTACAAAAATGAGTGTAACTGTATTTGTAACGCTGCTTGTTTCGCCCATCGGACAACTGAGGAAAGGAGGACCTTCGGCCCCGTATGAAATTGTTTACCTACACCAAGCGGATCGGGCATACGACCTACACGGTCAACGCCTATTCGAGCGATGTCGCAAAAGAATCGTTTGAAGATATAACCCTGCGG
>CACZPL010000220.1 GCA_902783015.1 uncultured Lachnospiraceae bacterium | reverse complement strand
GAGATCGATCCTGTCTCTGACATCAAAGCGGCCGGCCTTCTTGGAAAGGGTGCCGGAAAAATCGTCCGTCACCTCGCACACCTCATAGTCCGTGATGGGAGCATCGATTTCCATGGCCTCGGCGATCTTATAAAACGCAGCCTCTGCCCCAAGTCCGGTCCAGTGATGGTCGGAGCGGTAATAAATGTAGTCATCCTTTCTCTCCGAAAGCGCGGGTAGCACATCGACGGTCGCCGTATTCGCAAGCTTCCCGTAAGCTTCCTCGATCTGCGCCTTCTGGTCGGGTGCGGGCGCATTTGCCGGAAGCTTGTCCGCCTGCACGGAGATGGCATTCGGCACCAGGCAAAAATACGAATGGATCTTTTCATTCTTTTTCGAAAATGCATCGATCGCGGCAAGGTTTTTTTCCATGCCTGTCTCGTCCGGTGTGTCCGGGATCAGGAAGAGCTGATCCTCCTTTCCCAGATACACCCCCTTCACCTCACGCTCCCCGAGCAGCCGCTTGGTCTGCGTGTTCACGGTGATACAGGTATCCCTGCAGGGAAACTGATCGGCAAACCAGCTGCTCACACCGGCGGTAAAGGACCCGTCCGCAAGAGAAGTGAGGGTCGGTGCCGCAAGCTTGGCCAGCTGCCGATTCTCGATCTTGGAATAATCCCTGTGTGTCTTCAGGATAGTAAACAGCCCCACGACGAGCCAGACCCCCAGGAATATGGTCGCGTACGATAGCCGGAAGCGCATTCTTCTTTTCTTTGTTGTTTTCGTTTCTTCGCTCATAAGGTACTCCCTAGAAGTTTGCATAGAGGAAGGTGGTATAGGTGTCGCTCACCATGGCGGCAGTGGATAAAAACAGCAGCAAAAGCAATGCACCGACGCGTAACCACTCATACCAGTTATACTTTCGCTGCATACGCCGGTCGACGGTGTGCAAAAGCGGCAGGGATAGCAGGGCCGCAAGCAGGAGCAGCGGTCCGAAGGCGGCCAGATAGTAAGAGGTCGCCCCCGCCACCGTGCCGATGCCGATCATATTCTTTAACACGGTAAACGCCTGTGAGAGGGAATCCGAGAAAAAGAATACCCAGCCAACCATAGCTTCCAAAAACGTGAGAAGTACGAACACCGTCTTCGGGATCTTCGTTCGCACCTTCTCCGGAATTAATCCGTCTAATGTGATAAACACAAAATGGTACAGGCCCCAGACCAGGAAGGTATAGTTTGCCCCGTGCCACAGCCCGGTAAGCAAAAACACCACAAACTGATTGAAGATCTTTCTGCCTCTTCCCTTTCGGTTCCCGCCCAGGGGGATATAGAGGTAATCGCGGAAGAATCTGCCGAGGGTGATGTGCCACCTGCGCCAGAAATCTGCCACACCCACCGACACGTAAGGGTGGTCGAAGTTCTCCGGCAGCTCATATCCGAGCAGCGCGGCGATGCCCAAGGCCATATCCGAGTAACCCGAAAAGTCAAAATAGAGCATAAAGGTGTAGGAAAGCGCCAGCATCCAGGCCTCCCCTGCCGCGTGGGCCGTATTTCCCGCAAGGGCCGTATAGAGCAGATTCAGGTTGCCTGCGATCACGGTCTTTTTGAAGAGGCCCACCACAAAACGCTCCACGCCCAGATTGTGGCGCGACCGCTTGTATTCCCGCCTCTTCAGCATATCCAAAAAGGCCTTGTAGCCCGCGATGGGACCGCTGGTGATCTTCGGGAAAAATGTCACGTAAAGGGCAAAATCAAGGAAGCGCACCGGCACCTCCTCTCCCCTGTACACATCACACAAAAAGGAGATCAGGGAGAAGGTCACAAAGGAAATCCCAAGCGGGACCGCCAGACCGATAAAAAAGTCATCCGCACCGAACATCCCCCCGAAGAAGCCGATGTACTTAAAGTAGATCAGCAGGGCGAGGTCCGCCGCAAGGGAGCTTACAAACACAAAGCAGGCCGTCTTTCCTTTTCCCCGCGTCCTTAATTGAAGCAGCTGCTTTCCGGAGAGGTAATTAAAGAGGATCACCGCGGCGAGATACAAAAGGTCCACAGGGTTCCCCCAGGCGATAAAGATCAGGCTCACGATCAGAAGATAGCCCTTTTGAATGCGCGGCGAGATCAGCCTGTACAAAAGCAGCATGACCGGTAAAAACCCATATACAAATATCAATTGATGAAATGCCATGTCTGCTCCTTAAAGTGATTTTTTAAATGCCGTTACCGCATCCGCGCTGTGATCGTTTACGACAAAGATAGCGTAATTGCCCCGCAGGACGATCTCCGCGTGATCGCACAGGAGCGCATATTGAAAGGTACCGTAGCCGTCAAAGCTCTTCTTCTGGGTTGCAAGCCGCTTTTCCATGGCCGCCCGCACTTCCTTTTGCTGCGATACATCCGCCAGCTTGACGATGAGAAGCTCATCCGCATCCATATTGGAGGACGGATACAGGAGACGTACCGACGCATACGCAGCCGGATCTATGTCATACAGCCTTTTTACCATACTGTCACTGCCCTCGGTCACATTGTGAAATTCCACGGAGGCTTCCACCGCGGCCGCTACCTCCGGAAGGCTCGCGCGGCTGATCCTGTTTTTGCCCGCAAAAAACACAAGCAGTACCGCAAAGCCTGCCAGAACCGTCCATCTTAAAACCCCGTACAGCACTGTCTTTTTCATTGATTATCCCTCTCGAGTGTTGCCATATACAGATTCTTTGCCCAAAGCGGGTAAAACTCCTGGTCCAGATGCACGCCGTCCGGGCCCCACATATCCTCCATACACTCCGCGGCCAGCGGATTGTTGTCCACATAGGTCTCGCCAAATTCCTCGCAGACCTTCTTTAAAGCGGCGTCGAAATCCGGGATCTTGCGCCAGCCGGGGCTTTCCTGATATGCCGCCTCCGTGCCCGGCAAAATGGACGAGGCAATGATCACCGCATCCGGACAGGCCTCCTTCAAGGCTTTAAATACCTTGCGCAGCTCCTCGGCATACTCATCCCCGTTTGCCCAGTAGCCGATACCGGTATCGTTCAGCCCGTAGCATAGATAAATGTGCTTCGGGGCAAGCGCCTGTACCGTCGGGATCACGTCGAGAGCGTCGCGCACGGTACTGCCTCCGTCCGCAAAGACTCTGTCCTCCCGCAGGAAATCGTAATAGGAAAAGCCGTAGGCTCTGGAATCACCGAGCACCACATAGTCCGAAAAGAGGGACCAGATATCCACCTCCTCCAGATTGATATCCTTTGCGGTACCATCTGCGTTTAACCCTGCCTGCTCCCTGCTCTCCTTTTGCCTGTCCGCCTCTTCCCTTGCGGCAAGCACACGGTCAACCTCCTGCGGCTCCCGGTCCGTCAGGGTCGCAAGCGATACAGGAAACTCCCTTACAACGCCGGTTTTATCTCCTGCGGCGTCCAGGTTTGCCATCACCGGCAAAAGGATCCCGCCCAGACACAACAAAAACACAGCCGAGAGGAGATTCTCCTCCCGCCTGCGCTTTTGTTTCATCTTTTGTCGCTCGTATTTATCCATAGGATGTCCTTCGCACGGCAAATCAGTTCATTATGATCTGTCTCTGTTGTCTCACCGGTTGCGGCCGGCTCTTTTTCTCGGCTGCCTTCTTCTGCTTCCATGCCTCGTACGCAGCCTTCTTTTCCTCCTTGATAGCTTTGATCCTGTCCTTGATCTCCTGCTCCGTAGGCATCGCCACGGGATTGAAGCACCGGAATCTGATATCTCCCGGAACCGTCTTGTAATCCTCCATCCGCTTTGACTTTCGCGCAAAGTTCAAAGCTCTGTATTCATCATCCTCCAGCAGGAAGGCCTCCAGCATCCGCTCCTCTTTTCCCGTATCATACAACTTTTGACGGTGATCATCAATCGCTTTGATCTCCTGCTTGATAAACTGCAGACGTTCATTCAGGAATTGAACCGCCTTATTGCTTATGACGTCCCCGCCCATCATCATCTTCAGCTCGTTGATGTCCAAGGTGCGGAGCCTGTTAAGCAATGCATTCGGAAGCGCCCTAAGCTCTTCTCTGTTAAACGGCATGGCAACCCCGGAACCGATCTGGATATCCTCTTCCTTCAGGTTACCGAAGGCCATATCGTTGTCGATCAGGATCACGGAATCGATCACCGTGATATTCCCTTCCATGTGAGTGATATATCGGAAGTTTTCCTCGTGGCGGTCCACCTGACCGGTGAGGATATCAAAGATCCTCATGGTGTTGATATCCTTGATGGCCTGCACGGAGT
>CACZPL010000219.1 GCA_902783015.1 uncultured Lachnospiraceae bacterium | reverse complement strand
CCAGCTCGCAGTAGTGGAGCCCCTTTTCCTTCTGGCTCGTATCCCTGCAAAAGCCGAGCATCTCGTTCATCAGCGTGAGCGCCGATCCGTAGTCCTTCTCCGTCAGCGCCGCCTCGATCTGCTCCGTCAGATAATCGTCGATCTGTTCTAAGCTCTGCACCCCGAACATGTTGTCATATTCCATTAAGACCTTGTTGATATCCATTGTTTCATTCCTCCTGTTTCAAGGTTACGGTACGATCCGAAAAAACCTACTCGGTACCGAAGCGTTTGACAAGCGGCATCCTGATCTCCACGCGCGTGCCCTTGTTTTCGGCACTCGTGATGGTCACTCCGTAGGCATCTCCGAAGCGGAGCTTGATGCGCTGGTTGACGTTGCAGATTCCGATATGCGTCCGGTCCAGATTCTCGAAATCGTTTAAGAACCGGGTCACATCCTCCAGCTGTTCCTTTGTCATGCCGTTGCCGTTATCCTCCACGACCAGAAACAGATCGCGTTTGATCTCGGCCCGGATCACGATCCTGCCGCCCTCGTCCTTGTCCTCCATGCCGTGCACGTAAGCATTCTCCACAAAGGGCTGGACCACAAAGGGCATGACCATACAGTTTTCCGCCATGGACTTGTCGTACTCCACCACCGCCTTGATCCGGTCTCCGAAGCGGTAATCCTGGATCTTCGTGTAGCACTCCACCTTGTCCATTTCCCAGGCAAGGGTTTTCAGCTCCTGCCCGGCCTCGAGGCTTCCGCGAAGCAGCTTTGTCAGCATCACGGAAATATCCTCTATATCCTTTTGATGGTTGATCATCGCCAGCATGCGCATGGTCTCGAGCGTGTTGTACAGGAAGTGGGGGTTGATCTGGGTGGTGAGCATTTTAAACTCCACATCCTTATTGCGCGAGTGCAGCTGCTCCCGCTCGATCCGCTCGTTTGCCGCCGTATCGGACAGCTGCTGCATGTTGACCACCATCTTATTCAAGTCATTGTACAGTTCCCAAATCTCATCGTGCGCCTCTCCGATCGCGCCGTCCGCCGCCTCGGCGGAGCGCTCCACAACATGGCGCATGGCCTTTCCGAGAGCCGTGATTCGATGGGTGAACCAGCGATTCAGGATGATAAAGGAGCCTGCCATGATGACGGCCGCGATCACCAGCGGGATCAGAGATAAGAGCGTTGTCCTGACGGCATTTTTCGTCAGTCCGCCGTAGGGCTGCATGAGGATCAGCGTGTAGGAATCGGAGGAATAGCGCGGGCTGATGACGACTCCGGCAGAGGCGCACTGTTCGCCGTGAAAGACCAGTTCGCCGTTATAGTTCTGCTGCTTCAACCCCGCACAGAGCTCCTTTACCTCTCGCTCGTTGATACTCACGTTGGCGCGCACCACATCGTTCCCGTTTAACACGAGCAGCGCATGCGCGCTCTGATTTGCGATATAATCCTCCGACAGCGCGGGATTCATCTCGATACTGATGGCACCCACGGCCTTTCCCTTGCCGTTCATAAGCGCCCTTGTCAGGCGCAGGCTGCGCTGTCCGGTCTGTACATTGCTGTAATACGACCATCTGGGCTGCCCCACAACCTGCATAGTCTTTTTGTACCAGTCCTTCTCCTGCAGGGCGGCCGTCACCTTTTTAAAGTGGTTTTCATCCCCGCGGATCAGGTCCGGATTCATGTAAAAGCTGATGTTACTGATATCCCGGTAATACTCCGCCACGTAGTCGTCGAACACCTTAGACTCCCCGTTGTCAACATAGATCTCGGTTTCCGTGGCATAGGTATTCAGCACGATCTTCATGCGCGATTCATCGAATATAATTCGCTCCGAGAGCTCCGTGACCATGTTCAGGTCATTGGTCAGTATCTCCTTTTGGACATTCAGGCTCTCCTCACCGCTCTTGATCTGCTGGGCCACCAGCGCGCGGTTGGAGCTCTGAAACATATAAACGTAGACCAGGATCAAAGGAAGAAAACAGCCGAGTGCAAAAACCAATATCATACGCTGGCCAAGCTTCAAAGAGCTTGCACCGCCGCGGAATTTTGAGATCGGGTTTTGCATGGCTGTTTTCTCCTAATCTGCCTCTATTTTAATTACGACCGGGAAGTCGCTTTTCACCGTCTTCGTTCGGAAGGACAGGCCATCTGCGCTCACTTGGTGATCGATCTTCTCATCGAAACCGAGCACCGACACGCGCCGGATGATACCGTGAAAATCCGGCTTGTCCTGATCCTCCGAGTTCCGAAACGATCGGATCAAAACACGGCCGTCCTCCGGATAGCGCATGGCAAAGGCGTAGATCGCACCGTGCCCGCAGGTGAAACGGAAATCCTTGTCTGTAAAGATCTTCTCGCTCTGATCGCCGAACTGACCTTCCGCATCCTCCGTGGGTCCTTCCTTACACTTGCGCCAAACACGACTGTCGTAGATCGCTTCACCGTTCACGCGCATCCAGCGGGCAAGCTCCTCCAGGATTTTTCTGTCCCCTTCGGGGATGCTTCCGTCCGCGCGGGGGCCGATGTTTAAGAGCAGATTTCCGTTCTTGCTCACCACACCGATCAGCGTCTCGATGATCTCGCGCCCGGACTTGTAATCCAGGCTGTCGGTATAGCACCAGCTGTTTCTTGCGACCGCCGTATCCGTCTGCCACGGGAACGCTTTGATATCCGCAAAGGCCCCGCGCTCGATCTCCACGATGCCCGTAGAAAAGGCCAGCGCGTCATGCTTGTAGCACACTGCCACATCCTTTCCCCATTTTACACCCTGATCATAGTAATAGGCAAGCAGCTTTCGCAAATAAGGCTTGAATGCCTCATGTTGGATCCACCAGTCAAAGTAGAGCAGCTGCGGCTGATATTTGTCGATAAGCTCCGCCGTGCGCACCAGCCAGTCCTGCAGGAATTCCTCGCTCGGATACGGTTTGCTGTGCAGGTCCTGATTATCAGGCTCCGGCATGGCAGGCCAGTAAAAATCTCCGCGCTCCAGAGGCTCCTTCACATCGCTGTCAAACTCCCTGCCGTGTCCCATGAACCACCAGTGCTCTGCCCTGTGGGATGACGTGCAGAAGATGAGCCCTTCGGACTCCGCCGCCCCCTTCAGCTCGCCGAGAATATCGCGATGCGGCCCCATCTCCACGGAATTAAAATGCGAGATCTCACTCTCGTACATCTGAAACCCGTCATGATGCTCCGCCACGGGGAAGATGTACCGCGCACCGGCCTCCTTAAAGAGACGGATCCATTCCTGCGGATCAAAACCCTCCGCCGTAAACAGCGGGATAAAATCCTTGTACCCGAAGTCCTTCTGCGGGCCGTAGGTTTTGATGTGGTGCTCATAGGCCGGCATCCCCTTGATGTACATATTGCGTGAGTACCACTCGTTCGTCTTTTCCGGAACCGTATACAGACCCCAATGGACAAATATACCAAACTTCGCCTTCGGGAACCATGCCGGAAGCTTCCAGGCAGAGAGGCTTTCCCAGGTATCCTTGTAAGGACCGGCAGCGATCTCCCGGTCAATTTTT
>CACZPL010000218.1 GCA_902783015.1 uncultured Lachnospiraceae bacterium | reverse complement strand
CGACTTCGCCCCTCTGCTGGCCAACCCGATCACCTTCCTTCTTGGCGCTGCCGCTCAGCTGGGCGTGTTCGTCGCTCTGTTCGGCGCTATGATGCTGGGCTTCTCGGTCCAGGAAGCCGCTTCGATCGCCATCATCGGCGGTGCTGACGGCCCGACCTCCATCTTCCTTGCGGGTAAGCTCGGCATGGGCGGCACTCTGATGGGTCCCATTGCGGTGGCGGCATATTCCTATATGTCCCTCGTACCCGTGATCCAGCCGCCGATCATGAAGCTTCTCACCACCGACAAGGAGCGCAAGATCAAGATGAAGCAGCTTCGGCCCGTTTCCAAGCTTGAGCGCATCCTTTTCCCGATCATCGTAACCCTCGTGGTATGTCTGATCCTTCCGACGACGGCACCGCTTGTGGGTATGCTGATGCTCGGAAATCTCTTCCGTGAGAGCGGTGTGGTAAAGCAGCTGACAGAGACGGCTTCAAACGCCATGATGTATATCGTCGTGATATTGCTCGGTACCTCGGTGGGTGCGTCCACCAGTGCGGAGGCGTTTCTGAAGGTCAGCACCTTAAAGATCGTGGCTTTGGGTATGATCGCTTTCATGTTCGGTACGGCGGCAGGTGTCCTGTTCGGAAAGATCATGTGTCTGATCACCAAGGGAAAGGTGAATCCGCTCATCGGATCCGCCGGTGTGTCCGCGGTGCCTATGGCGGCCCGTGTGTCCCAGAAGGTGGGAGCGGAGTATGATCCCACAAACTTCCTTCTGATGAACGCAATGGGACCCAACGTGGCAGGCGTGATCGGTACCGCCGTAGCAGCGGGTACCTTCCTTGCAATCTTCGGTGTACACTAATCAGGATGTAGATATTTAGAGGAGAATAAAAATGGCAGAGGCAAAAAGACCGGTAAAGATTACCGAAACAATACTTCGAGATGCGCATCAGTCCCTGATCGCAACCAGAATGGCCACCGAGCAGATGCTCCCCATCGTGGATAAGATGGACAAGGTGGGCTATCACTCCGTAGAGTGCTGGGGCGGCGCGACCTTTGATGCGTGCTTAAGATTCTTAAAGGAGGATCCGTGGGAGAGATTAAGAAAGCTTCGCGACGGCTTCAAGAACACGAAGCTGCAGATGCTGTTCCGCGGACAGAACATCCTCGGTTACAGACATTATGCCGATGACGTGGTGGAGTACTTTGTACAGAAGTCTATCGCCAACGGTATCGATATCATTCGTATTTTTGACTGTTTAAATGATATCCGCAATCTTCAGACGGCTGTTAAGGCAGCCAACAAGGAAAAGGGACATGCGCAGGTTGCGCTTTCCTACACTTTGGGTGAGGCTTATACCCTTGACTATTGGAAGACCATGGCCAAGAAGATCGAGGATATGGGTGCAGATTCCATTTGTATCAAGGATATGGCCGGACTCCTTGTTCCGGCTGCGGCAACCGAGCTTGTTACCGCTTTGAAGGAGGGCACAAAACTTCCGATCCAGCTGCACACACATTACACCTCCGGTATGGCAGCCATGACATATATGAAGGCTGTTGAGGCAGGTTGTGACATCATCGACTGTGCCATGAGCCCCATGTCCATGGGTACCTCTCAGCCGGCAACCGAAGTGCTTGCCAAGGCATTCGAGGGTACACCCTACGACCCGGGCTACGATCAGAAGCTTCTTGCCGAGATCGCAGATTATTTCCGCCCGCTCAGAGAGAAGTGGATCGAGGACGGTCTCTATTCCACAAAGGTTATGGGCGTAAACGTAAAGACCCTGCTTTATCAGGTGCCGGGTGGTATGCTTTCCAACCTGGTATCCCAGCTCAAAGAGATGAACGCAGAGGATAAGTTCAACGAGGTGCTCGAAGAGGTTCCGCGTGTGCGTAAGGACTTCGGTGAGCCGCCGCTTGTTACCCCGTCTTCACAGATCGTGGGTACCCAGGCAGTGCTGAACGTGGTTACAGGTGAGCGTTACAAGATGTGCACCAAGGAGAGCAAGGCACTTGTCGGCGGCGAGTACGGCCAGACCGTGCTTCCGATCTCCGATGAGATCCGCAAGAAGGTCATCGGTGACAAGAAGCCGATCACCTGCAGACCGGCAGATCTGATCGAGAACGAGCTCGACAAGCTTGAGAAGGAGATGGCACAGTACAAGCAGCAGGATGAGGATGTGCTTTCCTATGCACTGTTCCCGCAGGTTGCAACCGACTTCTTCAAGTATCGTGAGGCACAGCAGACAGGCGTGGATGCCGGTCTTGCAAATACAGAGAACAAAACCTATCCGGTTTAGTGAATGCATATCAGGGCGGCGTATTTTCGCCGCCCTAAGCTTTTTACCATGAAAAACGTGATCATCATAGGCGGCGGTGCGGCGGGCATGATGGCGGCCGCGCAGCTTGCAAAAAACAATCAAATACAGGTGACGATGATCGAGCAGAACGAAAAGCTCGGGAAAAAGCTGTTCATCACGGGAAAGGGACGGTGCAACCTGACCAACAATACCGAGCCCGAGGAACTGCTTTCCCACACGGTGACCAATGCGAAGTTTATGTACAGCGCTTTTTCCGAATTCCAGGCGCAGGATGTGATGCGCTTTTTCGAGGAGACGGGACTTCGACTGAAAACCGAGCGGGGGAACCGGGTCTTTCCGGAAAGCGATCATTCCTCTGACGTGATCAGGGCTTTGGAAAAGCAGCTGCTTGATGTGGATGTACGATTGAATACCCGTGTTCGCGAGATCCTGTGGGAAAAATATACGGAAGATGAAGGGAAATACACCCGCCGCGTGACAGGAGCTATCGTCTCGGACAGAAACGGCAGACGGGAGACGCTTTCCTGTGATGCCGTGCTTCTTGCAACCGGCGGCTATTCCTATCCGCAGACCGGCGCCACGGGAGACGGTTATACCTTTTGCGATGCCCTTGGCTTAAAGCTTATCAGCTGCCGCCCCGCGCTGGTTCCCTTTGAGATCGAGGAGAGCTGCTGTCATATCCTGATGGGGCTTACCTTAAAAAACATCGAACTCACCTGTACGGCAAAGGTGAAGAATAAGAACAAGGTCTTGTTTCGGGACTTCGGGGAGCTGCTGTTTACCCATTTCGGTGTCAGCGGTCCCGTGGTCTTATCCGCATCCTCCTATATCGGGAAGTATATCCCGGACGGTGTGACGCTGCATATCGATCTGAAGCCGGCCCTTTCCCGCGAACAGCTCGATGCAAGGCTGCTCAGGGATTTTGAAGCAAGCAAGAATAAACAGCTCAAGAACTCGATGTCGGACCTGCTTCCGAAGAGTATGATCCCTGTTGTGATCGATGCATCCGGGGTGTCGGGGGACACGCTGATCCATGATCTTACCAGGGAGGAGCGCGCGGCACTTGTGAGCACGCTGAAGGATTTCACGCTGACCGTGGCCGGAACCCGCGGCTTTGATGAGGCCATCATCACGCAGGGCGGGGTGTCCGTGAAGGAGATCAACCCGAAGACCATGGAGGCTAAGACTGTGAAGGGGCTTTATCTTGCAGGGGAGCTCATCGATATCGATGCCGTGACCGGCGGGTTTAATCTGCAGCTTGCGTGGAGTACCGCGTATGCTGCGGCGCAGGGGATCATTAATTCGGAGGTGAAAATATGAATATAGCCATTGACGGACCGGCGGGAGCCGGCAAGAGTACCATCGCGAAGCTTGCGGCAAAGGAGCTTTCGTTTATCTATGTGGACACGGGGGCCATGTACCGCGCCATCGCGCTTTTTATGTTAAACAACAAGGTGGATGTGGAGTCGGATGATGCGCTGCAAGCGGCTCTTAACAAGATCGATATCGTGATCGCCCATGAGGACGGTGCCCAGCAGGTCTACTTAAACGGAGAAAATGTGTCGCAGACGATCCGCAAAGAGGAGGTCGGAAACATGGCCTCCAAGGTTGCGACCAAGGGCCCTGTCAGGGAAAAGCTGCTCGATCTGCAGCGCGGCCTTGCGGCAAGCCATGACGTGATCATGGACGGGCGTGATATCGGTACCAACATTTTGCCGAAGGCAGAGCTGAAGATCTATCTGACGGCCTCGTCCGATGTGCGCGCCGAGCGCAGATATAAGGAGCTTGCCGAGAAGGGTGAGACGCCGGATATCGCTAAGATCAAGGAGGATATCGAGGCGCGTGACTACCAGGATATGCACAGGGAGATCGCTCCCTTAAAGCAGGCGGAGGATGCAGTATTGATCGACTCTTCCTATATGACCATCGACGAGGTTGTGGAAAAGATCGTAGGGCTTGCAAAAAGCATTTAGGGAGGTGCAGTGTCATGCCTGAAGTGATCCTTGCCAAGACGGCCGGCTTTTGCTTCGGCGTCAAAAGAGCCGTGGAGCTTGCCTATGCGGAGGCAGAGGCGGGAAAAAACGAGGGCGGCCGCGTATTTTCCTACGGACAGATCATCCACAACGAGGAGGTTGTCCGGGATCTTGAAGCACACGGCGTTACCGTGATCGAAAACGAAGAGATGCTGGATGATACCTTTTCATCCATGCCCGCGGACGTTCGCAAGAACTGCCGCGTGATCACAAGATCCCACGGAATCGGGAAACCGCTTTATGACAAACTCACATCCTACGGTGTACGAATCGCGGATGCCACCTGTCCCTTTGTGGGAAAGATCCACAAGATCGTGCAGGAGGAGAGTGCTGCGGGCAAACGGATCATCATCGTGGGAGACGCTTCCCACCCGGAGGTGATCGGCATTCGTGAGTGGTGTGAGAGTGAGCCTGTTATCTTGGATTCGCCCGAAAAATGTGGCGATTTGCCCCTTTCGAAAGATGAGGAAGCGGTTTTGGTCGCGCAGACCACATTTGATTTGCGAAAATTTCAGTTTTTCGTTGATTTTTTCGAACAAAACGGTTATAATGTCAAGATGTATAAAACTATATGTAATGCTACCGAGGAGCGACAGAGAGAGGCCGGGAAACTGGCCGGTCTGGTCGATACCATGATAGTGATTGGCGGTAAGAACAGCTCGAACACACAGAAGCTTTACGGCATATGTAAGGAGAGCTGTCCTGCGACTTACCACATTCAGACACTCGTTGACCTGGATTTAACTGTTCTTGAATCCGCGAAGAGGGTAGGTATTACAGCTGGGGCATCTACCCCCAAATTATATTATCAAGGAGGTTCAAAACAGTATGTCAGAAGAAAGTTTTGAGG
>CACZPL010000217.1 GCA_902783015.1 uncultured Lachnospiraceae bacterium | reverse complement strand
CGAACGCACGCGTTAACAAATAATACTCTCGCTTTTAGATTATCCATTCACTTATCCATCACTTTCCCGATGTCCCTATTCCTTCATCATTGCCTTAACCGGATTAATACCTTTGGCAAGCGCAGTAATGCTATCCTGTTCGCTTTTAGCGTACAAGATGATCTGCGTCACCTCATCCTCCGAAAATCCCTGATTACTCATGACCTTAAACTCGGGCAGAGATATTTCAAGATACCTGTCCGCATCCTGAAACATAACAAAGATTGACTTTCCGTTCTTCGAATGCATCATGGGAGATACGCTCATTTTAATCTGATCATTCATAATTTATCTCCATGTGGTTCTCATTGATGTATCTAATACCCTTTCAATAGTATTATACCACACGAGTACGCAGGATGACATGGATAATGTCCAAATCATTGAACGAAATGGAATTAAAGTTGTTGAAATCAATACTATCGAGTTTGCCTATCACAAATGATTGTAAAGAAATCATAGGACATAATGCATTTCGTGGTAGAATGGTAATACGATGTGATGGTAGGGAACAACTATATTTGTATGATATTATAGACATAAAAAAAGAAACGTAGTAGCCCGCTTGAGCTCTCGCTGTACGGTAAAAAACCACATTTCTTCTTTCAATCGTCATATTACTATACTAAACCGTGTTTGTCAACAACTATACCCATTACGGAACCTGGCTCCGTCCTCCGTTTTCTTTTACAACACGGTCAGACATCTTCTCCCCTGTTTTGCAATGAGATACACCGCCGTGCCGGGCTGTACGCGGACACCGTTTACCACATTCACACTCTTGGGCTTTGTCTTGTATTTCTGCGCAACAGGATCATAATACAGCAGCAATATCCCTGTCCGCTGATTCAAACCACCTTGCATCGCAACATAAACCGGGATACGGACAAGTTTCTCCGGGTCCCGCATGCGGATCAGCAATGCGGCATACCCAAACATGCCGAACACCATGGTAACACCCCAACAGATCAAAATGATCAGATTATCCAGATCATTGATATAGCGAAGAATCCCAACCACCAGAAAGAAAACCGTCCCCGCTATGAAAATGCGAAACATGTCCTTTCGTCCCCGGTCCTTTTCCTGCTGCACCTCGGCAGACGAAATGCACTGCACATTTCTTCTGTCTGAAAGCGCATCCCTGATCTGTTGCGGGAGCTGTTCAATCGTTTGGAGTTCCCGCTTTCGGTTATTTCTTAACCAGATAAACAGCGGGATGCCACCCCCGAGCAAAACCAGCAATGCGCAAAACACGCCAACCATCAAATACGAATCCATTTTCCTCTGCTTCCCTTCATAAGCATACGATCCTATCCTTTAACGCCGGCACGCTTCCTTTTCCCTTTTACACAGAAAAAACCTTCGCCTGCTCGTGCAACACATCCGCCATATCGTGTACGGTTTCGGTTTCGCTTACAATCAGCTTTAACTGCTCCATCTGATTGTCGGAGATCGCACTGGTTTCACCCACCATATTCATGCATTCGTCGGTATTTGTCTTAATGCTTTCAAAGGCCTCTTCGATCTTTTCCTCTGCTTCCACGACCTCGTAAAGCTCTTCTACCAGAGACTCCGTTGTCTGGTAAATATCGTTCAGGCTATCGGACAGGAATTCGAAGAACTGCTGTGCCTGCTCGGTGTTGTCGCGATTTTCGCGGAAAAGCTGATTGGACTCCTCGACAAACACCGCAATATCCTTCATCTGACTTTGGATATCATCGGTAATTCCGGTGATGCCCTCAATGGATTCCTTGGTCTGCTCCGACAGTTTGCGGATCTCATCCGCAACCACGGCAAAGCCCTTGCCCGCTTCCCCGGCCCGTGCCGCCTCTATAGAGGCATTCAGCGCCAGCAGATTGGTCTGGGAGGCAATGGAGTTGATCGTTGTAACGATATCGGCAATGCGGTCCGAATTGCTGTGAAGCTCTAAAATACGACTGTGAAGCTCGTTCATGTTATCGGTAGAAAGATCCGTATTTTCCTTCATCTTATTGATGGTGGCCTCATTATCCAAAATATTGTTGGTCAACTCATCCACCGTGTCGTTCATAGACTGGAATTTCTCACCAAAGGCCATGGTCTTTTCCTTAAATTCCAGCAGAGATCCGCGACCGGAGTCCACGGCATCGTGCTGCTGTTCCATGGCTGCGCCGACTGCATGCATGGTGTCGGAGGTACGGCTCGCCCCTTCGTTTATATCCTTTAACCGGTTTCGAAGCTCCGCAGAGGAGCTGTTAATCCCATCCGCGGTATCCGATACGCCTTTTACCACATCCCGGAGTCGACACATCATGCTGTTAAAGTCGTGCGAAAGAGTTCCGATCTCATCATTGCTTGTCACATCGATATCCCGGGAGATATCTCCTTCCGCTACAGTGTTCGCCAGCTTATATATATTTTTTAATATCCGCGAACCCACAAACGTGGCGAGCGCGATACCGATCACTGCCGCGATCAGAGCCCCCGCGGCAAAGCCCGGCAGCATACCGCGTACCGTCTTTTTGATCAGGCTCTTATCGATGGCAATTCCCACATACCAGTGCATACTGGGAATCTCGGCATAGCTGATCAGGCGGGTGGCACCGTCATAATCCTCTATCTCACATACCTCGGTTTTACTGTCAGCAATCTGCTTCATCAGTTCCCCGTAAGGAGCACCCTGAATGTCCATAACACCATAGGGTTCGTCATCGAAGCCATACGCCTCATTGGGATGCACCACCATAGCCTGCTTGCTGTCGATCAAAAATGCATAGCTGTTTTCTTCAACCTCCGCATTGTTGATCACATCAACCAGAGTATCTACAAACACATCCTCGCACAGAACACCCACAAGTTCTCCGTCCAAAACCACAGCCTTGGATATGGTAATTACGGGCAGTCCGGAATCAGCATCCATATAGGGAGTGGAATAAAACAGCTCTCCTGTGGAGGCCGCTTCCACGAACCATTCGCGATCGTGAACAAAATCCACGGTTCCATCCGAGATATAATCCGAAGCACATACCATGACATTGTCCAGATTCGTGAAATAGATGTCATATAACACTCCGTCTTTGTTTAATTCCCGAAACACGTTTTCCAGATACAAATGAAGTGCTTGATTATCCAACTCGGGTGCACGATCCGTGGCCATGGCAGCCGCCAGGGTATCGATAATGGCACCATGCCCCGCAACCCAGGAATCAAGCTTCTCCGCATACTTTCCGGCAGATGTCCGATAGTTGTTGTTCACCTCATTTTTCAAAATGCGTGAAGTGCTGAAATAACTGACAAAGGCCAGAGCCAGCACGCCGGCCACAACCGCCGCGAGAGACATAATGACCAGTTTTTTTCGAAGTGACATAAAATACCTCCTTACATATTGCAACGAAACAAACAGTTTTCTGTGTAATCAAGTATCATTGTAACATAAAAGACCCGAAAAAAGCTATCTTTGAAGTATAAAAAATCGTTAAAATAATACCCAAACAATCCCATCAAAATCCCAGACTGTCATTGACAAGGATCACATGAACCCTTCCCTCATGGCGTGAAAACCTTGTGATCAGAAATTGACAGCATATCGTGTCCGGCGACTTGCAGTTCATACATGCCCCTGTCTTCGCACACGGCGTGGACAATCCCATCGCTTGTATATGCAAATGTGATTCCGAGCACATTCATCTGCTCGATGTACTGCTTCAGACTTGCCGGAATTCCCTCCAATATTTTTGCGGCATTCTCCACCAGTTTTTTCCTGGAAGCCTCATCTTCCTCCATCAGTTTCTTTGCGTTTGGCTCAGCTTGCTTGCTTTGATTTTTACTTACAGCTTGATCACGACCTTGATCTCTTCATCCACAAGCGTCTTAAAGTTCTCTCCATCCGACGGATTTCCAACCAGGCTGCCGTAATGTGTCGGGACAACATACTCCGGCCTGATCTTATTGACCAGCTTCGCTGCGTCCTTGTAATCCATCGTAAATGTTCCTCCGATCGGGACGAGCGCAATATCACACTTTACTTTCTCCGCCTCCTTCGTAGCATCCGTATCACCGGCGATGTAGATTCGCTTTCCATCCAGTGTGATCACGTATCCGACCCATCCTGACTTCTTTGTATGAAACGGCTTCAGCTTATTATAGGCCGGCACTGTTTCAAAAGTAAAATCAGCGGTTTCATAGACCTGTCCCGGCTTCACGCAGATCTGCGATCCCACCGGTGTATTTCTTCTGACGCTCATCTCCAGCGCCTCCGGAATGATAAAAACCGTCTTATGATCCAGGATTTTATGGATGTCTTTTACGGAATAATGATCATAGTGATCATGCGTTATGAAAATATAATCCGCATCGTGCCTGCTCTCGCTTATATCCAACGGATCAATATATATGATCTTTCCGCAGTCAATCCGAATACTGTTTTGTGTATTTACGGTTATATCCGAAATATTCATACCAACCTCCCAAATAAAAGCATACCGTTCAGGTTTATGAAT
>CACZPL010000216.1 GCA_902783015.1 uncultured Lachnospiraceae bacterium | reverse complement strand
TGAAAAAGATGGCGGACCGGGAGGATGCGGATCCGAAGATGAAGGTGATCGTAAGCGAGATGGAGGCGACGGGACAGGATGAAGTCGTCAAGATGGAAATGGCGAAATCAAATTACAATGCGAACTATGATTCGACCTATGCAAACGTGAAGCATCACTGGCATTTACTGATGGTGTTTGCGGTCGTGTATGCGGGGCTCGCCGTCATAGCGTTGGAATTCATAGATAAAGATAAGAGGTAATTTAAAGAATGTAAAAAACAGGGGCAGATCCGAAAATTTCCCCGATAATCATTTTCGGATCTTGCCCCTGTTTTTATTTGTATGTTGGTTTATACTTTAAGATCATATTACAGGTAGTGTGCTCTTAATTCTTCGCCGGAAAGCGGGGAGAGATAGGCGGGAGCGATATCGAATACGGTTTTGCAGCCGCTTACACCTTCACTGTTCAGTCTTGCGGCCGCTCTTGCGTATGCGAGTAAAACGGCACCGGTGAACTCCGGGTTGGAATCCAAGGTCAGCTTGTATTCCACCACGTGGTTTACGCCGTCGCTGGTGGTGCCGGTGTAGATCACCGAGCCGCCGTGGGGAAGGCCTGCGTGGTTCTTCTTCATTTCCTCCTCGGTGATGAAGGTCACCGTGGTATCGTAATCCGCAAAGTAGTTCGGCATGGTTTTGATCTCGTTTTCGATCCTGGCAAGATCGGCACCTTCCTCCGCTACGACAAAGCATTCACGGGTGTGCTTCTCTCTTGTGGAAAGCTCCGGATTCTTTCCGCTTCTGACAGCTTCAAGCGCTGCCGGTACGGGAACCGTGTACTGACGAGCGTCCTTGACGCCGTCGATACGGCGGATGGCATCGGAGTGTCCCTGGGATACGCCCTTGCCCCAGAAGGTATAGGCCTGACCGTTCGGCAGGATGGAGGTGGAGTAGAGGCGGTTCACGGAGAACATGCCCGGATCCCAGCCTGTGGAGATCACGGCTACCTTGCCCGCACCTTTTGCGGCAGCATCCACGTTTGCGAAATGCTCCGGGATCCTTGCGTGGGTATCGAAGCTGTCGATCACGTTAAACATGGAAGCGTACTTCGGAGTCATCTCCGGAAGGTCTGTTGCGCTTCCGCCGCAGATGATGAGGACATCGAGATCATCCTTCATATTCGGAAGATCGTCCGCGGAGAAGGTTTTGGCACCCGGGGTGTTGATGGTAAGGGTTGCGGGATCACGGCGGGTAAACACGCCGACAAGCTCTGCGTCCTTGCTGTTTTTGATCGCGGCCTCAACACCTCGTCCCAAGTTTCCGTAGCCTAAAATACCGATTCTTATACTCATGGTTGTGTCTCCTTTTCATTTAAACGATGAAATCAGTATAGACTTATAACTCTTGTTTGTAAAGAAAAATAATGGTATAATAACGCTATATTTTTTATAGAGGGGGGATTTTATTGGATCCGAAGAAAATGAAGAAGGTCGGCCTGGAGATGAACATTCTCATGGGTGTGACCCTGAGCTTCTGCTTATCCTTGATCGGCACGCTTTCCTCCGGTCATTTCACGGTACCGGGGTTCCTGATCAGCTTTGCGATCAGCACCGTGCTGAGCCTGATCATCGGGTTTATCGTTCCGATGAAAAGCGTAAACGACAAGCTCGAGAGAAAGCACGGACTCGTACCGGGGGCCATGAAGACGAAGTTGATCGAGAGTCTGATCTCGGACTGCATCTATACACCGATCATGACCTTGTCCATGACACTGTTTGCGTTTATGCAGATGAAAAAGCAGGCGGCACACAACCCGCACATAGAGCTTCCGCCGTATCCGATCATGTTCCTGAGATCGCTTTTGATCAGTATGGTAGCGGGCTATGTGATCATCTTTATCGTGACACCGATCTATGTCAAGTTTGTGTTAAAGAAAAACGGAATGATGGGGCCCGGAGGACCGGGAGGTCCGAACGCTCCGGGCGGACCGGAAAGACCGGAATAAAAAATAAGCTTGCGTTTCCGACGCAAGCTTATTTTTTATTTGGACAGATCCGCGGAATCGTAGTGAACGGTGAATTCGTTCTTGTCGTAGGTTCGTAAGAATTCCGTCATGATACGGTTGATCACGGTCTTTACTTCCTTTTCGTTTAAGTTCATCAGCAGGATGGCAAGCTGTGTATTGCTGTATCTGGTGATGACATCCACGTTGCGGATCGAATCGACGATCGCCTTTTGCAAAAGGTCGAGCACGCGGTTTTGTTCTTCGAGGGAAGCCTTGACACCGGGATTTTGGACGAGCGTAAACAGTGTGATCTGTACCTTCATCTGATTTCTCTGTGCAAGGGAAGTGATGAATTCGTACATTTTTCCGAATTCCGGATAGGCCGCGATCAGACCGCCCTTATAGTGTTCGCGGTTTCGGATCACACCGACGAGGTGCTTTAAGTCTGCGGCGTGATCGGACGGATCATCCGCAAAGGTGTTGATCGGCTGGTGACAGTAGAAGGTGTTTCCGCCGCGCTGCTTTGACACATAGAGCGCCTTGTTGGCGTTTTCGTAAAGCACCATGACTCTGTCTTTCTCTGTGGCCACCTCGGTGATTCCGATGGAGACGGAGAGCTTGTTCACTCGCTGATCGCTTTCGGCCAGAGTATGTACCTTTTCCAAAAAATGTTGTGCGATGGCCTCGGCCGCATGTGCATCTTCCGCATCGGGCATATAGACAACAAATTCATCAGCGCCGAAGCGGGAGATAACCTGATTGTCCGACAGAAGTCTGATTTGATCCACCATGGTCTTCAGGTAGATATCGCCGACCATAAAGCCTTCCACATCGTTGATTTTGTGGAAATGATCAATATCGAAGATGAGCAAGCAGCCTGTGCCGTTTCGTTCGATCTTGTGCTGAATCGCGATCTTTCCGCGGTCGCGTCCGTAGGTTCCCGTCAGCTCATCCAAATCCTCCGGTGCTTCTCCGCCTCGATCCTCGGCCAGATCGATGACACGTGAGAGGATGGTTGCGGTTTGCTGAATCGCCTCATTATCCGCATCCGGATTGATCTTCGGCAAACGGTCCTCCTCGATCAGACGAATCATGATATCGGTACATTTTTCATCCCACTGGCTACCGCGGCCGTTTTTTAACTCCGTTAAGATCCTGTCCTTCGGAAGGTGCCGCCGATATACACGGTTGGAGGACATGGCGTCATAGGCATCTGCCACGGCGATGATCCTTGCAATCAGCGGGATATCGTCGCCGGACAGTCCATCCGGATACCCCTTGCCGTCCAGGCGTTCGTGGTGATAGCGCGCGCCGATATCGAGTCCGGGGATCATGTCGATATCCTTCAGGATCTCGGCGCCGGAGGTCGTGTGCCCCTTCATCACCTGGTATTCCTCCTGCGTCAGCTTGCCGGGCTTGTTCAAGACGGAATCCGGAATACCAATCTTTCCGATGTCGTGCAGAAGACCGATAAAGCGGATGTTGGAAACTTCAATCTCGGTGAGGCCCAGCTCTGCGGCGATGGTTGCGGAGTACTCCGAAACACGGCGGGAATGACCTCTTGTATACTCGTCCTTGGCATCAATCGTGTTGGCGATGGTGGTGATGGTCTGCAGGGTCATCCGTTCGATGTCGCGTCCGCGCTCCGCAAGCTGGTGGGTGTATTCCTGATTCTTCCTGTGTATTTCATCGTAAAGCCTTGTTGCGAGATAGGAGCCCGTAAAGCAGAGCAATAAAAGTGCCAGCTGAATCTCCACGTCCTTGGTGTTGGAATTGTTAAGCTCGCCGCGAAAATAGCGAAGCAGAACGGAAATGATATTTACGATAAAGGATCCGAACCCCGTGACAAGGATGAGCCACGGCTGGTGATAGAGCACCAGAAGGGAAAGCATGGGAAGAATGTAGGAAAATACCATGGTGGTGCTTCCCGTGATCATGACGAAGATGTACATGAGAAAATACCCGCCCACGATGGCGTAGCGCAGGTAGTAAAAATCGGGTTTTCTCAGGTAGAGGATCAAAACCACAAGGGCCGGAACGGTGGTAAATGCCATAAAGACGACAAGGTAGGTGACCGTGCGCTGTTCCTTTAATACCTCCATGACATAGGAGACAAAGAGGATGAGCACGATCGTCATCCATCCGTAGACGAGGTTTCGGTTTATTTTCTTTTCATGTGAGTCGTTCATGCGTTGCCTCCTTGCGGGATCGGATGGAACTCCGCTTTGCGGTTCTTAAAGGTTGTATAATGTGTAAAGCCGGCTGCAAGAAGCATATCCCTGGCCACATCAAAGCCGTAGCCGATGCGGTCCGGTGTGTGGGCATCGGAGCCGACGGTGATGATCTCGCCGCCCAGTTCTTTGTACAGCTTTAACAGATCGATGTGCGGGTGGGGCACATCCAGCCCGCGGTACAGGCTTCCGGTATTCAGTTCGATGCCGCGTCCGTGATCTATGATGATCTTAAGAATCTCTTCGAAGATCTCGCGATAATCCGCAGGATCGTAAAATTTATTTTTGTTCGGACCGTAGCGAACGACATAGTCCAAATGTCCGTACACGTCAAAGTCCGTATATCCGCGCAGAGCTTCCAGGATCACCTCGAAGTAGCGGCGGTAGCCGTCCGCCTCGCCGTATTTCTCAAAGTAGTCCGGGTAGTAGGGGTCCATGCCGTCCACGATATGGGTGCTGCAGATGATGAAATCAAGCTCGGTGTGATCTTTGGCAAATGCCGTTCCCTTTTGCACGGTGGAAGGCATGATGCCGAGCTCGATGCCGATTCGAAGATCAAAATCCGGCGCAACCTCATCACGAAGCTTTGCAAGGGTTTTGTGGTAGGCGGGAAGATCTAACTGGAATTCCATGTTCCCGTCCTTGTCGAAAAAGGGAAAATCTAAATCATGATGATCCGTCAGACACAGAGAAGTCAGGCCGTTTTCCTTGGCGGAGCGAATGATCTCTTCAAGTGCCGCGGTACTGTCTGTGGAAAACTCCGAATGCAGATGGTAATCGGGAAATATCATGAATAAGCCCTTCCTTTACTACTTATACAAGATATTATACCCGTTTGATGAATTTATGGCAAGAATGAATAAAAGTCTTTGCTGATTGTGAAAAATATGCTATAATAAGTGAAGTTTATGTGAGCCCTTACGGCTTGCATGGAGAGAAACAAAGAAAGAGGAGGAAATGGGTGAATGAGAAACATGAAGGTTGGAGTGAAACTCCTGATCATGACGGTACCCTTGATGGTCCTTTTGATCGTGGTAACCGTTGCTTCGGGGTTGCGTCAGATGACCGTGCTCCGGGAGTCTAAGAAGGTTTATTACGAAGAACTTGCCGAGATAGAGGCAACACTGATCACGGCGGACCGTGACATGTATCAGGCACAGCTTGCGCTTGAGAAAGCCGAGGTTGCAAAGTATACGGGTGAAGTGAACCCGGAATTGATCGATGATTATAAAGAGAATCTGCAGCAGAGCTACGATGCGGTCGGCACTGCAAAGGATGCATTTTCACAAGATGATTACCTGTTTACGGAATATAAGGCGGACGGGATCGACAAGACGAATAAGGAGCTTTTAGAGAGTTTTGATGCCGATGTACACGCATGGGCCGCAGTCTACAATCCGGAGACCGGAGAGGGTGATTACAACAGTCAGTTTGCGGCGTTTAAGACAGCCAGAGAGAACTTAAACAGCATGGAAGACAGTCTGGTGGCTTATGAGGAATACGTCGACGGCGATCTTGAGAGCAGGATCAAAAAGGGCGTGACCTCCATGGTCATCGTGATCGTGGTCTTTGCCCTGATCTGTGCAGTGGTCATGGTTTACCTCGTGAAGTATTTTATATCCAATATCTCCGGGATCCAGAAGGATCTCCGTACCATGGCGGACAAGAACCTTGCCACGGTACCGCACCTCAATAGTTCCCACGATGAATTCGGACAGCTTTCACGCTCAAGTGAAGAGCTGTTCGGAAGCTTGAACGAGATCATCGGAAATATTTCCGAAGCATCAAATTCCGTTGCTGAGTCCGGTAAAACGATTTCAGAGCTTGCGAAGAATACGGATTCCCAGGTAGGCACCATCACCGATGCCATCGGTGATATGGCGCAGACCGCAACACAGCAGGCACATGACGTATCCGATATCTCCGTCAATATGGACGAGTTAAACGGCATGATCGACAACAGCCGTGCCGCATCCGAGGCACTTGAGCTCGTGAGCGGTGAAATTGATTCCGTGACCGGTGCCGGTGTGGATGAGATCGAGAAGCTGACTAATATCACACAGGAGTCCTTGCAGGCCTTCAATGAGATCTTCGGTCTGATCGAGGGTATCACGGACAGGGCAAATCAGATCAGCATGGCTTCTCAGCTGATCTCGGATATCGCAGAGCAGACCAATCTGCTTTCCTTGAATGCATCCATCGAGGCGGCACGTGCGGGAGAGGCCGGCAGAGGCTTTGCCGTTGTGGCAGAGGAGATCGGAAAGCTGGCAAACCAGTCGCAGGAATCCGCAGGCACCATCAACCAGATGCTCGATGAACTGCACGGTGCGATCGAGAACGCAAACAAGCAGAGCGATGCGGTCAAGAATTATGTGGAGCTGCAGCGTGAGAGCGTGGATGCCACCAAGGCGAGATTCGAGGATATCGTTTCCGCGATCGAGAAGGTTAACAGTGAGATCGGTAACATCAACAGCATCAATGCGCAGATGTCCGACAGCTTTGATCAGGTGAACGGACTTGTGACCAACCTTTCCGCTTCCGCAGAAGAGAATGCGGCAAGCAGCGAGGAGATCGCAGCCATCGCTACCGAGGTGAAGAACTGCGTGAACGATGTGAGCCTGAAGAGTGATGAGATCCGCGAGACTGCGGACAACCTTGTACAGGTTGTAAACGAGTTCATTCTTGCTTAATTAAGAGCATGAAAAAAGCACCGGTGACGGTGCTTTTTTCGTGCTCTATAAAACGCTTTCAATCTTTACATCGGTCTTGGAAAGATCCAGGAAACTGTTCTTTGTTTTTACCATGGGCTTGGACATGCGCACCTTGTTGATGAACACGATGTCGCCCTCCTCCCCGTTGGAAAGCTTTACCTTACAGTTCATATAGCTGTTTACCACGTGCTCCAGGAAGGTCAGGAGATAGCGCGGATTGTATTTCTTTAGCCCGTCCTCCTCAAACATGTCGATGACGGTGAAAGGACTCAGGGGCCCGCGGTACACGCGCTTTGCGGTGAGAGCCTCATAGATATCCGCGATGGTCACGATCTGGGCACACCAGTCGATCTGGTCGCCGCTCAGCCCGAGGGGATAGCCGCTGCCGTCCATCTTCTCGTGGTGCATGAGAGCAGCGTACTGTACGTGGAGATCCACGTTCTGTTTCTTCAGGATCTCATACCCCTTTTTCGGGTGGGTCTTGATCACGGCAAACTCTTCGTTGGTCAGTTTCCCCGGCTTGGTGATGATGGAATCCGGAATCAGCAGCTTGCCGATGTCGTGCAGCAGTCCGCAGGTGGTGATCAGCTCCGTATCACTCTCGGAAAGGCCCAGCCACCCGGCAAAGATGTTGCAGATTAATGATACGTTCAGCGAGTGATTGAAGGTGTAATCGTCGTAATCCTTCAGGGTGGACATCATCGTGAACACGGAGAGAGGCGAACCTGCGGCATGCACGATGCTCATGGTGTTCTTTAACATGGTGTCCACTTCGAGGGGAGCGTTTTTCTTGACCACATCGTTTAAGTGGTCTTTCATCTCACTGACATTTTTATCGTAGCGGCGCAGGAATTTCTTGTACTCCGGTTTTTCGACGATGGGATTCTCTTCGGTCTTCAGCAGATTGATGAGATCGTCTGCCTCGTCTTTTGCCGCCGCGGACAGACCGGGGCCGTCATCCGCACCCTCGGAGATTTCGACAAAAATAACATCATTTTTAACAAGTCGATTGATGACGCTGTTTGTGATCACGGTATCCTTTGGAAGGATGAGCTTTCCGTCGTCGGAAAAGGTATCGGCGGAGGTGACCATGCCTTCCTTAAGTTGTGTTGTAAATACTGATGCCATTTTTTGCCCTCGTGTGTCCTGCGCTTTTTCGTCCGCGCAATCTTATCTGATTATTATACTAGAAAAACGGTATAATTTCAACGAAAAAACGGATAGTATTTTCGGAAGGTATGGTTTATAATTGGTTTGTTTTGAAATTATGTACGATCGGAGAGATAAATGTTAAGGATAATATTGATCATTTTGGCTGTCATTTTGGCGCTGCTGGTCGTGATCTTTGCCGTAAGTGCCTACGAGTGCAAACGGTTTCGTGTGACGGAATACCGCATCGTGTCGGAGAAGCTTCCGCAAAGCTTTGACGGCTATCGCTTTCTTATGCTTGCGGATCTGCACAACACCTGCTTCGGCAACGACAATGACAAGCTGCTTTCCGAAATCGACCGGCTGGCACCGGAGGAGATCCTGATCGCAGGTGACATGATCACCTATGGGGAGCACGAGGGGAAAAAGAACCATGTGGCGATATCGTTTTTAAATACCCTTGCCCGAAAGTACAGGATCCTGTACGGGCTCGGCAACCACGAGATGCGCATGAAACGTGAGGAAAACGAAGTCAACAGCTACCGTCGTTTTACAAAGGAACTGGACGGACGGATCCGGATCCTGGATGATGAGACCGTGGAGCTTGCACGGGGCGGGCATGTGCTTCGAATCGCGGGGCTGACTCTCGATTCTTCTTATTTTACCAGATTTCACAGAAGAGAGCTGACGGCGGCCGCGATAGAGGAAAAGCTTGCGCCTTCGAAGGCGGACAACTATCAGATCCTGATCGCGCACAGTCCGGAATACCTGGATGCATATGCCGACTGGGGAGCGGATCTGGTGCTCTCGGGCCATGTGCACGGCGGTATCATCCGCCTGCCCCTCTTGGGCGGTGTGATATCTCCGCGGCTGACGCTGTTTCCGAAATACGATTACGGACGTTTTCGAAAAGGGAACACCACCATGCTCGTAACGGGCGGACTCGGTACGCATTTTCTGAGGCTGCGGTTTTTGAACGTGCCGGAGCTTTGCGTGATTACCTTGTTGAAAAAATGATGAATTTGGTCTATGATAGCAGAAGTTATGTTTGGAGGTTCCCGATCGCACTATGGGAGAAGAGATAAAGGAAGAATTAAATTCAAAAGAGGAAAACGGAGAGAAGCCGGAGGAAAAACCTGAGGAAAAGCCCGAGGAGAAGCCGGAGGAAAAGCCCGAGGAAAAGCCCGAGGAAAAGCCCGAGGAAAAGCCCGGGGAAAAGACCGGGGAGAAAACGAAGGAACCGCACGGAGAAAAATCCGAAAGGAAGCCCGAAGACAAAAAGATCCCCGAGGAGTTTATCAAGCAGGAACCGGTGGATCTGACACGGGAGTACACGGAGAAAAGAAGGCGGAGAAAAAGACGCCGCAAAGTGTTTTTGACTGTGTTTGGAACCATCTTTATGCTGATCCTGATCGCTTATCTTGTCGGAGTCTTCTATCACACGAAGCATTTTCCCTACTGTGCGCGTATCAATGGCAGATTTGTCAGCTTCAAGACACCGCAGGAGGCAGAGGAGCTGCTGGCGCCGGACAGGGACAGCTACGAATTGCTGGTGGATACCAGAAACGGCGAGGAGACCATCAAGGTCGGGGCAGGCGGTCTGCGTTTCTTTTATCAGACAAAGCCGGAGGATATCCTGAAAAAGATCAATCCCTTTGAGTGGCCGTATTATACCTTCCATACCGTCTCCTTTACCACAGATTACATCCCGGCCTTTTACGAGGAGGAGATGGAGGAGTACATCGACGCCATGTCCTTTATGCAGGAGGGCAATATGACAAGGGCGGAGGATGCCTATGTCCTGATGGAAAACGGGGAGGCGGTGGTCGTCCCCGAGACCGAGGGTACGGAGATCATCCCGGAAAAGGCCTATACGCTCATCGAGGAAGCAATCCGCAGGGAAGAGCCGAAGGTGACACTGACGGAGGATTGCTATAGGAAAGCACAGATCAGCCGGGATTCCGGGGAGATCGCAGCCGTGAAAAAAAATATCGAGAATTACTTGAAGCTTGAGTTTTGTTATACATTCGGTGATTATATCTACCGCATCCCGCCGGAGGATATGACGAGCTTTGCCTACCTTGACAGCGCGGGGAACGTGCACTTAAACGAGAGCGAGGTGCGGCAGTATGCGCACACCTTCGCGGAGCGTTTCAGCTCCTATGAAAAGGACCACGAGTTTATTACGCATGACAAAAAGCATATCGTGATCTCGGGAGGATATTACGGCTGGGAAATCGACGGGGATGCCGAGGCGGATGATCTGTGGGAGCATATCCAATATATGGAGAGCTTTGAAAAGGAACCGATCTGTTCACGCACCGGCTATTCCTACAGCGATTACAACGATATCGGCGACAGCTACGTGGAGGTGGATCTGACGGACCAGCATGTGTACCTCTATGTGGAGGGAAAGAAGATCATGGATTCCCCCTGTGTCACGGGACGACCGAGCATGAAGACACCGGGTGGTGTGTATCCCATCACCTATTGCAAGCGGGATGCGCAGCTCACCCTGACGGACACGGATGTAACCGTGAAATACTGGATGCCGTTTAATTACCATATCGGCCTGCACGATTCCTGGTGGAGAAAGGACGGCGTGTACGGCGGTGATATCTGGACCTACGACGGATCCCACGGCTGCGTGAATCTTCCGACGGAGGCGGCAGCCCAGATCTATGAACATGTGGAACGAGGCTTTCCGGTAGTCTGCTACTGGGAGGATGAAGTAGAGTACAAATAACGAAAAATGAGGAGAAGGATAACTGATGACAGCAGAAGAAAAGTTGAAGAAAACGCATGAATATATAGCGTCGCGCCTGGATGGCGCACCGGAGATCGCGATCATTTTGGGCTCGGGACTCGGCGCCTTTTCAAGCAGGGTGCAGGATCAGACTTATCTTCCCTACAGTGAGATCCCGGATTTTCCGGTCTCTACGGTATCGGGACATGAGGGACGTTTTGTGTTCGGCAGGATCGGCTCACATCAGGTGGTCGTGATGCAGGGGCGTGTACATTACTACGAGGGCTATGCCATGGAGGATGTGGTGCTTCCTGTGCGGCTGATGAAGCTGATGGGAGCGCAGACACTGATCCTGACCAATGCGGCCGGGGGTGTGAACTCGGAGTTTTCGCCCGGCGATCTGATGGTGATCACGGACCAGATCACGAGCTTTGTGCCGTCACCCTTGCGCGGACCGAATTTCGATTCGCTCGGCACGCGCTTCCCGGATATGACGGAGGTCTATGATAAGAAGTTAGTCCAGCTTTTGGACAATATCGGTTATAAATACAATATCACCCTGCGGCACGGTACCTATCTCCAGACGACAGGACCGAACTACGAAACACCTGCGGAGATCCGGATGTTTGCAAAGCTCGGGGCTGACGCTGTGGGCATGAGTACGGCTGTGGAGGCCATGGCGGCTCATCACGCCGGTATGCGCGTGTGCGGCGTATCCTGTATCACGAATATGGCCTCCGGCATCGCGGACAGACCGTTAAATCACCTGGAGGTGAAGGACACCGCAAACAAGGTTGCGCGTGAATTTGAGACACTGATCGAAAACTTTGTTCGGGAATTGCCGTAGAAAAGGAAAAACAAATGACAAGAGAACAATTCAGACAATTGATAGAGAGCCGTCTGGTATTTTTGGACGGCGCAACGGGCAGCAATTTGATGGCTGCGGGAATGCCCGTAGGGTGCTGCCCGGAAAAATGGATACTGGAAAACAAGAAGATCATGCTGTCCCTGCAAAAGGATTATATCCGCTCGGGCAGCAATATCGTACTCGCTCCGACCTTTACGGGAAACCGCATCAAGCTTGCGGAGTACGGACTTGAAAAGGAAATCGTGCGGATCAATACCGAACTGGTCGCACTGTCGAAGCAGGCGGTGAAGGAATCCGGCGGACGCGGCTATGTGGCCGGCGATATGACAATGACGGGCAGGCAGCTGGCGCCCATCGGAACCCTTTCCCTTGAGGAACTGATCGACGTCTATAAGGAGCAGGCAAAGATCCTGGTTGACGCGGGCGTAGATCTCTTCTTTATAGAAACCATGATGAGCCTGGCGGAGGCGCGTGCGGCTCTGATCGCCGTTCGCGAGGTGTGCGACCTGCCCGTGATGGTCTCCATGACCTTCCAGGCAGACGGAAAAACACTGTTCGGTTCCACGCCGGAATCCTGTGTTGTCACGCTGCAGTCCTTAGGCGCGGATGCGGTGGGGATCAACTGTTCCACAGGTCCCTCCGAGATGGTGCCTCTCATCCGTCGCATGATCGAATATGCAAAGGTGCCGGTGTTTGCAAAGCCGAATAACGGTATGCCGGAGCTGGTGGACGGAAAGTCAACCTATACCATGACGCCCGCGGAGTTTGCGTCGTTCGGAAGAGAACTCGTGGATGCGGGAGTCGCTGCCATCGGCGGTTGCTGCGGCAGCACGCCGAAGCATATCGAAACCCTGAAAAAACTTGTGCGCGGCGAAAAGCGCGATATAGATTACAGCGCGGTAAAGACGCGTGTGTTATCGAGTGAGACCGCAGTCTGTGAGATCACGCTTGACGGATGCTTCCTGGTGGTGGGAGAACGCATCAATCCCACAGGAAAGAAAAAACTGCAGGAGCAGCTTCGCGCGGGCAGTTTCGAGCTTGTGTCCGAGATGGCACAGCAACAGACGGAGTGCGGTGCGAGCGTTCTCGATATCAATATGGGCATGAACGGAATCGATGAGAAGGAGATGATGCAGAAGGCCATCTTCGAGGTGATGGGACAGACCAATCTGCCGCTCTGTATCGACTCCAGCCATGTGGACATCATCGAGGCAGCCCTTCGGCTCTATCCGGGACGTGCCCTCATCAATTCCATCTCCCTTGAGGAGCATAAGTTCAGACCGCTCTTAAAGGTGGCAAAGAAATACGGCGCCATGTGTATCTGTCTCCCCTTGTCCGATGAGGGGCTTCCGAAGACCTTTGAGGAGAGAAAGGAACTGATCGACAAATTTCTCGCCGCTGCCGAGGAGGAGGGCGTGGAAAGAGAGAATATCGTGGTGGATGCGCTGATCGCCACGGTGGGCGCGCAGCCGGATGCGGCACTGCTTGCTCTTGCCACGATCGAACACTGTAAAAACGAATTAAAGCTGCCCACCATCTGCGGGCTTTCCAATATCAGCTTCGGCCTGCCGGAGCGTATCAACGTGAACACAGCATTTCTCACCATGGCCATTGCGAAGGGGCTTACCATGGCCATCGCGAACCCCGGACAGGCACAGCTGATGAATGCGGCACTCGCCAGCGATCTATTGCTTGCAAAGCAGGGCGCGGATGACGCTTACGTGAGTCGGGTCGTGGCGCTTGAGACGACGGCCGGCGGCGTCAAGGCAAAGGAAAATGCCGACGCGCCGAAGGGAACCGCGGTCTATGAGGACGTGGTCAAGGGAAACAAGGGCCAGGTCGTTGAGCACGTGAAGGCCGCTCTCGCAGACGGAAAAAAACCGCAGGACATCATAGACAATGACCTGATCCCGGCGGTAAACAAAGTCGGCGAGCTCTTTGAACAGAAAAAGTATTTTCTTCCGCAGCTGATCGCGGGGGCAACGGCCATGGATCTGGCCATCGAGTACATTACCCCGCTCCTTGAGGGAAAGGGTGACGGCAAGGAAAAGGGTACCATCGTGATCGCAACGGTAGAGGGAGATATCCACGATATCGGCAAAAACCTGGTGGTTCTGATGCTGAAGAACTACGGCTACAAGGTGATCGATCTCGGAAAGGATGTACCGGCGGAGGATATCCTTGCGGCAGCTGCCGAGCATAAGGCGGACGTGATCGGCCTTTCGGCCCTGATGACCACGACCATGATGCGTATGAAGGATGTGTGCGACCTGATCCGCGAGCGGAAGCTTCCGTACAAGGTGATGATCGGCGGCGCGGTGGTTTCGGAATCCTTCGCGAAGGAGATCGGTGCCGACGGCTACTCGAAGGATGCCAACGAGGCTGTGAAGGTCATGGAAAAGTTATTGACATAGGCATGGGAAAAGATTAAAATATAGCTTTAGTTGATATGTTTGAAAGGTGGATACGATATGAATAAAATGGTTTTATCCCTGCTCGTAGACAACACCGCCGGTGTGCTCTCCAGAGTTGCCGGGATGTTTTCCCGAAGAGGTTATAACATCGACAGCCTGTCCGTAGGCGTTACGGAGGACCCGAAGTTTTCCCGTATGACGGTTGCGGTCATCGGCGATGACAGGATCCTGTCCCAGATCAAGAAGCAGCTGTTAAAGCTTGAGGATGTGCGTTCCATCACGGAACTCAAGGACGGCGCATCCGTGTGCCGCGAGCTTCTTTTGATCAAGGTGCGCGTAGATCAGGCGGAGCGGCAGCAGCTCATCTCCCTGACGGATGTATTCCGCGCCAAGGTGGTGGACGTATCACCGGAATCCGTGATGATCGAGCTGACGGGAAATGTCAACAAGATTTCCGCATTTACTTCCTTACTCGAGGGCTTTACCATCGAGGAGATGGTGCGTACCGGTCTGACCGGACTTACCCGCGGCGGCTATGCTGTGGGAGATGACTAAAGGTCATTACTTACTTTCCAAAAGTAATAACATATATTTTTTAAAATCCAGGAGGAAATGAAACATGGCAAAGATTTATTATCAGGAGGATTGCAACCTTTCCCTTCTTGACGGAAAGACAATTGCGATCATCGGCTACGGCAGCCAGGGACATGCACACGCATTAAACCTGAAGGAGTCCGGATGCAACGTGATCATCGGTCTCTATGAGGGCAGCAAGTCCTGGGCAAAGGCAGAGAAGCAGGGCTTTGAGGTATTTACCGCTGCAGAGGCGGCAAAGAAGGCCGACATCATCATGATCCTCATCAACGATGAGCTTCAGGCAGGCCTTTACAAGAAGGACATCGAGCCGAACCTCGAAGCAGGCAATATGCTCATGTTTGCACATGGTTTCAATATCCACTTTAATCAGATCATCCCGCCGAAGGATGTGGACGTTACCATGATCGCTCCGAAGGCACCGGGTCACACCGTTCGTTCCGAGTATCAGGCAGGCAAGGGTACTCCCTGTCTCGTAGCCGTATACCAGGATGC
>CACZPL010000215.1 GCA_902783015.1 uncultured Lachnospiraceae bacterium | reverse complement strand
CGGAGGAAGCCGTTTCTTTGGCCGAGTATATCGGTACGCTTTCCCACGTGAAGCTCTGCGGTCTGATGACCATCGCGCCTTTTGTGGAAAATCCCGAAGAAAATCGCGTATATTTTAGGAAAATGAGGGAATTATCACTTGACATAAAATCAAAAAACATTGATAATATTGATATGTCTATTCTTTCCATGGGTATGACAAATGATTACGTTGTCGCGGTCGAAGAGGGCGCTACCATGGTAAGAGTCGGCACCGCTATTTTCGGTGCCAGAAACTATGCTGTTTAGCATAGATTCTAATTTAAGAGCAAAGAGGGAGAATGATCATGGCGAAAGAAGCAGGTAAGAAGAGTTTTCTGGATTTCTTTAAGGTAAAGGATCTTGATGACGATGACGAGTTCGATGACGATTTATTTGACGACGATGAAGATGAGGACTTTGATGACGAGGTGAGAAAGCCGTCAAGGAGTGCGAAAAAGACTCGTTCATCTGCCGGAGCAGGCACAGAGCAAAGACCCTCCGGTTCGGCATATTCTTCAGGTTCATATCAGTCTTCATCCTATAGCAGTACTGCAAGACAACAGAGTGCACCGCGTCCGACAACCTACAGCAGTTCGGCATCACAGAGCGGAAAGCTTGTGGATATCAATGCCGCGCAGCGTCCCAGACGTACGGCACCTGCCTCCAACGAGGTCTATGTGATCAAACCGACAGACCTTTCGGATGCGCAGACTGTTGCGGACTTTTTAAATAACGGCATGGCGATCGTGATCAACATGGAGGGGTTGGAGATCACACTCGCGCAGCGTATCATCGATATTGTATTCGGAGCTGTTTACTCCATGGGAGGTTCCCTGTCTCCGATCTCAAACAATATCTTTATCGCTGCACCGAACAGTGTTGACGTAACGGGAGACTTGAGAAACGAGATCTTAAATCAGACCTTGGCTCCGCAGTTTACACGTTAATACGCTAAAGAGAGGGTAATAAGGGGGAAAACAAAATGCTTACACCTATGGACATACAACAGAAGAAGTTTCATGCAGGCCTCGGCTTTGACAAAAAAGACGTAGTCGCCTTCTTTCAGGAGGTTGCCAAGGACTATGAAACCCTGTTTCGTAAGAACGCGGAGCTTACCGAAGAGGTAAACGCGCTGTCCGATAGATTACAGAACTATAAATCAAAGGAAGCGGAGCTTGAGAAAAACCTCATGACGGCCGAGAAGGAATCTGCGGACAGAAAGTCCAAGGCCAGCCGCGAGGCGAGAAATATCGAGCTCGATGCAAAGAACAAGGCAAAGGTGATCGTGCAGGATGCCGAGGCGCGTTTAGAACAGATGCAGGACGAGATGACGGAACTCTCCACCATGTACGCCGCATACAAGTCAAACTTTGCCTCTCTTCTCAAAATGCAGCTTGAGTATCTTGAGGAGAATGATTTCGATGTAGATGCATATATCGATGACCGTGCCTGGTCAGCCATCGGCGGCGGTGGCGGAAACGGAAAAGGACAGCCGGCAGATGACGGAAGCTTCGGTACCTTCGGCGGTGATCCGCAGATGCGCGATCCCTCCATGGGAGGACTCGGTTCCGGTATCAGTTCCGCACAGATGGGCGGAGGCTTCGGTGATACGAATCCGACCACAAGTACCAGCGCGGTATATACATCAGGTCTTTCCGCAAACGAGAATTTCGTAGATCCCTTCTCACCGAAGAAGGACGACGGCAGATATAATCCTTACGACGGCAGCAAGCCGAAGGCAAAGCCGAAGCAGGCCGCAAAGCCGAAGCCGAAGACAACGACTGCTTCACAGGCCTCCGGCACATCATCATCCGGCGCAAAGACGACTTTCAAATACGCAGACGCATCCAAAAAGGATGCTGAGTCCATCTCCGGCAAGAATGCTCCGCCGAAGCCGAAGATCATAAAGCCGACCATCCCGGAAGACAAGCCGAAGAAGCAGAAGGTTGAAGAGCCTGAGGTTGAAGAGATGACGGATGATGTGATGACAGAGGAGCAGACTGTCGAACCCGAGGTAAAGGAGGCGCCGGAAGAGAAGGCAGCGCCTGAACCGGAAAGTGCACCGATCCCGGAGATCAAGACGGTTGAGGAGCCTGTTGAGGAACCCGCAGAGGAGCCCGCAGCAAAGACAACCTTCGAAAAGCCGAAGTCCGTGGACGAGATTGCAGATGATATCATCATAGAAGACGAAGAAGAAAGCCTTGTCGGTGATGTGGAGGAAAAGGCATCCGATTTTGCCCGCCTGAGCGATGATACCGATGATGATGAGGATGACGGTTTTGAATTCTTCTAAACATGAGAAAAAAACGAGCAGGGTGCTTACGCCTCCTGCTCGTTATATCATACCGATCCTTGCTGTCTGTGTGTTGATCTTTTTGGATCAGTTTACGAAGTATCTGATCACGGATAGTTTCGCACTCGGGGAGACAAGACCGGTAATAAAGGATATTTTTCATCTGACCTATATTCAAAATGCCGGTATGGCTTGGGGGCTGTTTCAGGGCAAACGATTTTTTTTCCTGCTCTTTACCATCCCGGTAGTGCTCCTGTTTTCCTATATGTATTACAACATTGCAACACTTTCCGGGAAATTCGGGCTTATCAGAGTGTTGATCGTTTGTGTGGTGGCAGGAGCCATCGGAAATATGATCGATCGTATCCGTCTTGCCTATGTGGTGGATTTCCTGGATTTCAGGCTGATCAATTTCCCGGTGTTTAATGTGGCAGACATCCTTGTAACTTGCGGGTTGATACTGTTTTTCGTTGTTGCATTATTCTTTATGAACAATGAGGATTTTGACAAGATGTTTAAACCAAGGAGGAAGTGAAAGGGGGATTTTGTATGGATCGAACAGTCATTACCATTGGACGGCAGTTTGGAAGTAACGGCCGTGAGATCGGTCGTCGTCTGGCCGAGAAAATGGGATATCGTTTTTTCGACAAGGAACTTTTAAATGAAGCGGCAAAGGAGAGCGGTATGTCTACCGCCATCTTAAAAAGCCTGGATGAAAAACCGAACAGAAGCTTTCTTTACAACCTTGTGATGGACCCCTACAGCTACACATTTACAAACAACGGTTACCAGGCAAACTTAAACCAACAGGCTTTCCAGGCGACCTACGATACCATCAAAAAGCTTGCGGATCAGGGTCCCTGCGTGATCGTGGGGCGCTGTGCGGATTATGCGCTTCGTCACAATCCAAAGCTCTTAAGTCTCTTTATCCACGCCCCCTTAGAGGTGCGGATCAAAACCGTTGCCGAGAGGTTTCAACTGTCGGAGGATAAGGCCAAGGCACAGATCATGAAGGAAGACAAGTCTCGTGCATCCTATTATAATTTCTACAGTACCAAGAAATGGGGCGCGCTTGACAGCTATGATATGTTCGTGAACAGCAGTCTTGTTTCCATCGATGATACCGTGGAGCTGATCTGCGGGTGCCTTGCAAAGCTTGATCAGTTACAGAATAAACATGGAGAATAATCATATGGTTTTAGCGATCAGCGGTGCTGCGCTTTACATTGTGTTTTTTGCGATCGTGATGATCGTGTTCATTGTATCAGTGCACCGGTATTCAAAAAAGAATATGGAATTTAAGAAGATGCAGGCGGAAAAGTTCAATGATTTGAATTCCTTTATCCTGAAATATGAGGCGGAAAAATCCAAGCGAGAGAAGGATGCCGCAGGAGATAAACCGGTGGAAGAGGGCAAGGAGGCTCCCACCATCAGTATGGAGAAAAAAGAATCGGATATCCCCGCGGAAACAGTTGTCCGTGTCACCGCACTTCATGAGGATGCCGGTATGACGGCAGAACAGATCGCAGAAAAAACAGGCCTTGCAATAGAAGCGATCAATAAGATTATAGAGAAATAAAGAATAAGCACCGCATCCGCGGTGCTTATCTTTTTAATTGATTTCTACTTTGATACTTCCCGTATCGGTTTCGATTTTTATACCCTTGTTTGTCTTTCCGTCCTGATGATAGGAGGATCCTTCCTGCTTGTCGCCGTTTAATTTGATGCTTCCGGTATCGGTCTTTAAGTCCATGTTGTAATCCGAAAGACTTCCGTTTGATTTGACGGTTGCGCTTCCCGTATCGAGTCCTGCCGTAAGCATATCGAAGGTGGTGTCTTCAATCGTCAGTGATCCGGTGGAGGACTTGCATGTAAGGCTCGGAATCTCGGATTTGTTGATGTGAATGGAGCCGGTGCTCACCTTGATCTCGGCTGATTCTGCAGCAGTAAGTTCAATATGACTTGAACCGGTATCCGTCAGCATTTTGAGCTTTTTGCAGTCGTTATGGTTACAGTGTACGGAGCCTGTATCTGTATTCATGGTGAGCTCGTCGATCACGCCGTCATCCACATAAATGCTTCCGGTGTCCGTTTTGATCTCTGCAAGGGAAAGCTGTGCGTCTTCCGGCACATAGATCTTGATCTTGTTATCGCTTCCGAAGCTAAACCAGGTGCCGGATTTTTTATTCTGCTTAACCGTAAGCTTGCCGTTTTCTACGGTAGCGACCGGTTCGCCGGAATCAAGCTCGTAGTCCAGCTTGTATTCCTTACCTGTAAAGACAACATCGATCTCCGCAGTGTCAGCTTCGATATTCATGCTTTCGAATTTATCTAAGATCACGGTTCCGCTCTCCATTTCGGTTGCTGTAATAAACGGGATGTTCCATGGAAGCTTCACATGGAAGTGCCTTACCAGAAAACGCGCTCCGAATACCGCGATGACAAGGAAGGCGATTGTCCCGAACAGACATCCGGGAACATGGGATTTATGTTTTTCCTTCGGGATCTTGACCGGCTTGTTATAGGTCTTGTTTAAGACTTCGCGTGCGGCCTCGTCCGGCGTACCGAGCAGCCTTGTCACATCGGCGTCCGTCGGATAGTTTGCATTCGAGATGCGGTCTTTGTAGTAGTTCATGGCACGGTGGTAATCCTCCTCCGGAAGACCGCGCAGCTTGTATTCAAGTTCCTCCAAGAATTCGTCTTTATTCATGTTTTTTCTCCTTGTATAATTTGTAATGGTATGATTACTTCCTGATTACAATGCTATTATATCGAACGGAAATTAAAATTCAAGTGTCCGAAGATTAAAAACATATTAAAAAAAACAGTGATTTGTGGTAGAATAGTGGACATGGAAAATCAGACGGAAACAATTAAAAACAGTGCCCTGATCGCCATGAGCGGCGGGGTGGACAGCAGTGTGGCTGCCATGCTGATGAAGCGCGAAGGCTTTACCTGCGAGGGCTGTACCATGCGCCTCTACGAGAACGATATGATCGGAGAGGACATCTTCGGGACCTGCTGCAGCAAGAAGGACACGGACGATGCGCGTGCGGTCTGTGAACGCATCGGCATACCGTACCACATTCTTCACTATGAACAGGAATTTACCGAAAAGGTCATCCTTCCGTTTTGTGAGAGCTATATGCACGGGAGAACACCGAACCCCTGTGTCGACTGCAATCGCTATATGAAGTTTGATACGCTCTATCAGAAAGCGGAGTCTCTCGGGCTTCATTACATCGTGACCGGGCATTATGCCCGTGTAAAAGAGGAAAACGGGCATTTTTACCTGATGAAGGGCAAGGATGCAAACAAGGACCAAAGCTATGTACTGCACGATCTTACGGAGGCACAGCTTGCGCATACGCGCTTTCCTCTGGGAGAGTATACGAAGGATGAGATTCGTGAGCTGGCAAGGGAACATGGCTTTGTGACTGCGGAAAAAAAGGAGAGTCAGGATATCTGCTTTGTGCCTGACGGCGACTATGCCGCGATGATCCGTCGGTTTACGAACACGGAGTTTCCGCCCGGGGATATCATCGATACCGCGGGCAAGGTGATCGGACGGCATAACGGGATCATCAATTATACCATCGGGCAAAGGCGCGGACTCGGAGTAGCCTCCGAGAAACGTCTCTATGTGAGCAAGATCGACGTGACTCACAATGTGGTTGTCCTTGCGGATGAGAGTGAGATCTTTTCCCGGGAGGTATTTGTGGAGGATTTCCACTGGATCACAGGAGAGGCACCGACCGGTGAAATCAGATGCAAGGCCAAGCTTCGCTACAGGATGAAGGAGCAGCCTTGCTTGCTGACAAGAACGGAAGATGACAGGGCAAGGCTTTTCTTTGATGAGCCGCAGCGCGCCGCAACACCGGGACAGAGCGCTGTATTTTATGACGGTGATTATGTACTCGGCGGCGGGATCATTATATAGTTATGAAAGAAGAACGAATCTACATCGCTATAGACTTAAAGTCCTTTTACGCCTCCGTGGAATGCGTGGAGCGCGGCTTCAACCCGCTTACCACGAATCTTGTGGTGGCCGACGAAAGTCGTACGGAAAAGACCATCTGTCTGGCCGTATCTCCTTCATTAAAGGCCTACGGTATCCCCGGACGGGCCAGGCTCTTTGAGGTAGTGGAGCGCGTGAAGGAGGTAAATCTCGCGCGGGAGAAAAAAGCACCCGGCGGGGAGTTTACACAGGAATCCTTTCTTGCTGAGGAACTGGATGCGCATCCCGAGTACAAGCTTTCCTACATCGCGGCACCGCCGCGGATGGCGCATTACATGAAATACAGCTCCGAGATCTATCAGATCTACTTGAGATATATCGCGCCTGAAGACATCGTTGTCTACTCGGTGGACGAGGTCTTTATCGACGCGACGGATTACCTGAACACCTATCAAATGGATGCACACGCCCTTGCCATGAAGCTGGTGCGGGAAGTCTATGAGGAGACGGGGATCACGGCGACTGCAGGCATCGGCACCAATCTCTATCTCGCAAAGATTGCCATGGATATCCGGGCCAAGCATATGCCTGCGGATGAAAACGGAGTGCGGATCGCAGAACTTGATGAGATGTCCTACAGAGAGCATCTCTGGGGGCACAGACCCATCACGGATTTCTGGCGGATCGGCAGGGGCTATGCCAAACGACTTGCCTCTATGGGCATATATACCATGGGCGATGTGGCAAGGCTTTCGCTTGAGAACGAGGAGGTCCTATACAAGGCCTTCGGTATCAATGCCGAGCTTTTGATCGATCATGCCTGGGGCTATGAGCCTGTCACCATGGATCTGATCCGGAAATATCGGCCGAGCTCGAATTCTTTTTCGAACGGTCAGGTGTTGTCTTCCCCGTATACCTTTGAAAAGGCGAGGATCGTAGCCATGGAGATGGCGGATGTATCTTCCCTGCATTTGGTGGAAAAAGGACTCGTCACGGATCAGGTGGTACTTACTGTGGGTTACGATGTGGAATGTCTCAACGATCCGGAACGCGCAAAGGCCTACAAGGGAGATGTCAGTATCGACTACTACGGAAGACGTGTGCCGAAGCATGCTCACGGTACCGAGAACCTCTCGAGATATACCGCATCCACAAGGATGATCGTGGACGCAGTGACCAAATTATTTGACAGGCATGTGGACCCGGCACTTTTGATCCGTCGCATCAATATCGCCGTCTGCAGGGTGATACCGGAGCGGGATATACCGAAGAAAGAAAAATACGAGCAGCTTGATCTGTTTACGGATTACGGTGCAATCGAGCTTGAGGAGAAAAGAGAAGAGGAAGAGCTTGAACGCGAGAAGAAGATGCAGAAGGCCATCCTCGATATCAAGAAGAAATACGGTAAAAATGCGATCCTGCGCGGTACCAACTTCCTGGAAGGGGCAACCATGCAGGACAGAAACCGCCAGATCGGCGGACATAAGGCATGAAAAAAGAGGGCGTTTATGATAGCCCTCTTTTTTGCATTTAAAAATTCTAACTGAAGTGTGAAATGGAAGTCCCGAGGTTTTTGGACATCTGATCCATATCCTTCATCTGGCTTGCAATATCGGAAATGCCCTGTGAAATACTCTCGACGGATGCATTCACCTCTTCGTTGTTTGCGGCATTTTCTTCGCTGATAGCAGATAAGCCTTCCACATGGTCGAGCAGGATGTTCTTGATCTCCTGAAGATCGGTGGCCTTTTCGTTGATCACTGCGATTTCTTCCACACTCTCATCGATGGAAGCGTTCAATGCATCGAACCTCTCCTGGGTCTCGGCGATCACATTCTGTTCCTCCTCGATGGTGTGGCGGATCTTGTCTGCCAAGGAAACAGAAGCCTTGGAATTCTGGAGAACCTCGCTTGCGATCGCGCGGATGGAGGCTGCGCTCTGATTACTCTGTTCGGAGAGGCTTGAGATGCTGTCTGCCACAACGGCAAAGCCGCGACCGGCCTCACCTGCACGTGCCGCCTCGATGGCTGCGTTTAACGCAAGCAGGTTTGTCTGGTTCGCAATATCAATAATAAAGGTGATGGCATCGTCGATCTTTTCGATGGATTCGTTGGTCACAAGGATCTGCTTGTTGATCTGATCCACAGCGGTAACCGTATTCTCGCTGGAACGCATCACCTCGTTCATGTGCTTTGTCGCGTCGTCGCTGACTTCGCTCATTCTGCGGGCATTCTCGGTGAGGCCGGATACGTTTTCCTCAATCTCAGCAACCTTGTTGCCCATGTCTACCATCTGCTCGTTGATATCGCTCACATTCTCGGCCATACTCATGGCGCCTGCCGCAAGCTGACCCATAGCGGAAGTGATCTGATCCGTGGATTCGGCACTTGCACCGGAAAGCCTTTCAACGGAGGAAACGCCGTCAGACAGGCTGTCGGCCTCTGTCATGATATCCGAAACGATGTTCTGCAGGCTGGTCTGCATATAGCGCATGCTGGTGATCATGTTCTTGTTCTCGGTGACGGAGCTTGTAACCGTGATATCGGAGCTTAGATCACCGGAAGCAATCTTGTTCAATGCATCGGAGATCTCCACAAGCGGAGCTCTTACCTTCAGAGAGATAATGATGATGATCAGCGCAAATACAACCACAAGTATGATCGCGATGATGATCATCTGCTTTGTAGCGGAGTTTACGGCACGGTTCACGTTCGCGTCGGTCTCGCCCGCAAAGGTCATACCGATGATGTTTCCGTCCGGATCCTTTAACGGAAGATAATCGACAAAGTAGGGCTTGCCGTTGATCTCAACACCGTCAGAGCTGTAGTGCCTGCCGCCCTTTAAGCATTCGGCGACCACCTGATCGCTTGCCTTGGTTCCCTCAAGGCGTTTGCCGGAATTGTCCGTGATAGAGGTGAGCACGCGGGTATCGCCGAGGAAAATGGTGAATTCCACGTGTTGATCCTTGAAGCTGTCGACATAGGCGTAATCCTTGTCGGCGGGATCGCCGAGCCATTCCTCTTCACCGCCTTCTTTGACCCAGTCGGAGGTATATTGATTGAAGGCCTTGTTTGCAGTCTCGAGTTTTTCGCGAATGGAGGATTGTACCTCTCTTTTTACAGTGGACGAAGCGATGATGATCAGAGCTACACCGATCGTCACGAGTGGGATCATGCCGAATAAGATCAGCATTTTCATCATGTTAAAGCCGCCGGTTTTTACTTGAGGTTGTTCGTTCATATGCACTTTCTCCTTTAGGCCTGTGGAAATCCACGTAATATGTCATATTATACCATGTTTTAACACAACATAAAAGCATTTTTACGGTTGACTTTAAAATAAACTCTTCTTATAATTATGTTCATGTAAAAAAACAGAAGGGAGTATCTCCGTGAACGACAGCTATGAGGACATCCTGCATCTTTCCCGGCCGGTTTCGACAAAGCATAAGCCCATGTCGATGCTTGACCGCGCGGCGCAGTTTTCGCCCTTTGCGGCTCTTACAGGCTATGATGATTCAGTAGAGCAGGCAAAGACGGAATATGAGTCGATGATCGATGTTCCGAATGAAGCGTTTGAGGAGAGTATTTAGGACGATGAAAAACAAAAAAGGACTGATCTTTGGCATCGTGCTGGTGATCTTTTACATCGTTGCGTGGTTCTTTATCGTGCAGCAGAAGGTGGAGGTGGAAGAGACCTTCTGGGCGCTTTTACCCTCGGTCATCGCCATCGTACTGGCGCTGATCACCAAGGAGGTTTACAGCTCACTGATCTTGGGTGTTGTGACCGGCGCGCTGTTCTGGGCGAGATTTCAACCGGTGGACGCCATCAATCATGTATTTTCGGACGGTATCGTTTCCGTGATCTCGGATTCCTGGAATGTCGGTATCCTGGTATTCCTTGTCATCCTCGGCATGATGGTGCAGCTGATGAACAAGACCGGCGGATCCCTTGCTTTCGGTCGCTGGGCAACGAAGCATATCAAAGGAGAGAAGGGTGCGCAGTTTGCGACCATCGGTCTCGGCGTGCTCATCTTTATCGATGACTATTTCAACTGTCTTACCGTAGGTTCCGTCATGCGCCCGGTGACAGACAAGCAGAAGATCAGCCGCGAGAAGCTTGCTTACCTGATCGATGCGACGGCAGCACCCGTATGTATCATCGCGCCGATCTCTTCCTGGGCTGCTGCGGTTGCGGGCTTTGTAGAGGGAGAGAACGGTATGAGCCTGTTCTTAAAGGCAATCCCGTATAACTTCTACGCTTTGCTTACCATTTTGATGATGGTTTTGATCGTGGGATTAAAGATTTCCTACGGCCCCATGAAGAAGTATGAGAAGCAGGCGCTTCTTGACGAATACTGGAAGGATAAAGATTTTGTGGGCGCGGAGGATACCGAACTTCCCGTAAACCATAGCAGCCGCGTCATTGATATGATCATCCCGATTATCCTGCTGATCGGCTGCTGTACGGTAGGTATGATCTACACCGGCGGTTTCTTTGACGGAGAGGGTGTTTCCTTCATCGATGCATTTGCAGCAAGTGATGCTTCCGTAGGTCTGGTGCTCGGTTCCGCGACAGCGCTCCTGATCACGGTAATCTACTATCTGCTGCGCCGCGTTATCTCCTTCGAGGACTGTATGAACTGTCTGCCTGAGGGCTTTAAGCAGATGGTACCGGCGATCCTGATCTTAACCTTTGCCTGGTCCTTAAAGGCTATGACGGATAACCTGGGTGCCGCACCCTATGTTGCGGGTCTCGTTGCGAAGTCTGCCGCAGGGCTTCAGCTGTTCCTGCCGGCTATCATCTTCTTGATCGCCATCGGACTTTCCTTTGCAACAGGTACATCCTGGGGAACCTTCGGTATCCTGATACCGATTGTTGTAAACTGCTTCCAGAATACGGATTACAGCCTGATGATCATCGCGATATCAGCTTGTATGGCCGGCGCCGTATGCGGCGATCACTGTTCACCGATCTCGGATACGACCATTATGTCCTCTGCGGGTGCGGAGTGCGTACACATCAATCATGTGTCCACGCAGCTGCCTTACGCGCTGACCGTTGCCGGTATTTCGTTCGTGAGCTATATCGTTGCCGGACTCACTAAGAGCGTGATCGCATCGCTTGCAACCGGAATCGTGTTGCTTACCGGTGTCATGATCCTGCTTCATATTTTGAACAATAAGAAAGAAGAGGCTGCCTGATCGGCAGCCTCTTGGCTCTTTTTATTTCTTTTTCTTTTCCTTTTTGTTTGCGTCCTTGTCCTTTGGCTTTTCTGTCTTTTCCGGCTTTTCCGGCTTTTTGACCTTATCGTCTTTTTTCACCTTTTCCGGCTTGTCGACTTTTTCTGTCTTCTCGGCCTTCTTCTGTTTTTCGATCTTTTCGGCTTTGTCTGTCTTTTTCTGCTTCTCCGGTTTTGCTTGCTTTGAGGGCTTTTCGGCGATCAAGAGCGGTTCTCCGGATGCGGACTGCTTCGGCTGCTTTTCCGCCTTTGTTGAAGAAAGGTTTATCACCGGTTCATAATACTGCGCCTCGTAGAAGTAGTAGAGCGCTTTGTATTCCTCGCTGTTCCGATCGCTTGCGTGGCCGTGCATCTCGTCGAAATCGTCCTTGCCGAAGGTACGCTTGATGGTGTGAAGCGCGATATTTGAGGCATGGGCCGCAAGCCTTTCCAGGGAGGTGATGATATCAAAGAGTGCAACGCCGCCGGCAATGGAGCAGTCGCCGGTCTGCAGACGCTCGATATGGTGGGAGCGGATCAGCTCCTTCAGCTTGTCAATGACCTCGGTCAGAGGCTCTACACGAAGTGCCAGGGCCCCGTCGTCGTTTAAGAAGGCGGCCAGAGTGGCGTCTACGCTGTGCGCGCTGGCGGCTACGATACAGTGCAGCTCCCGGGAGCCCGTGTCCGAAAAGGCGATGCCGCTTTCCTGCATTTCCTTTGCGGTATAGGCGATATTCATACAATAATCACCCATACGCTCTAAGTCGGAGATGGAGTTTAAGATCTCCGTCACGGTGCGCCCCTCATCCGTCGACAATCGTTTTCGATTGATCCGAAGGATATAGGAGGAGAGCACGGTCTCACACCGGTCGATAAAATCCTCGTTCTTGTTAAGCGGCTCGAAGGCATCCTCATTGTAGTCCGAGATCAGATCCGTGGCGATGGTAAAGCTTTCCTTTAAGCTGTTACAAAGCTCCGTAACGATCTCCTTTACCTGTGCAAGGGCGACGCTCGGAGTTTTTAAGAGCATATCGTCGAGTCTTGCAAAGCGGCTTGTGATCGGCTCCTCGTCGGTGTCGTGCATCAGCTTTCCGGTAAGTCTTGCGATCCTGTCCGAGAAGGGAAGCAGGAGCAGGCTGGTGATCAGGTTAAAGCCCAGATGGATATTTGCGATATCACCGCGGTTGCAGGTCTTCTCGAAGAACGGAATATCCACGGTGTAGTAAACGGCATATATGACCACGGAGAAGAGCAGCGCGCCGAAGATGTTAAACAGCAGATAGGAGGCCGATACACGCTTTGCCTTTTTGTTGGCGCCGATGCCGCCCAAAAGAATGGTCATACACTTGCCAATGTTCTGGCCGATGATGATGGGAATCGCCGTTGCAAAGGTGACGGAGCCCGTCGCGGAGAGCGCCTGCAGGATACCGACAGAGGCACTGGAGCTTTGGATCACCGCAGTGATGACAAGTCCTGCCAGAATTCCGACCAGGGGATTTTTAAACGAAGTAAAGAAGGATTGGAATTTCTCTGATTCCCGCAGGGGCAGGAATACCTCCTCCATGGCATTCATGCCGTAGAACAAAATACCGAGACCGGCAAGGATACTGGATATTTCCTTGACCTTTTTCTTTTTTGAAAACAGATGCATGGCGGCACCCACCGCGCAGAGCATGGGCGCAAAAGACGAAGGCTTTAATAATGAAAGGATCAGGCTGCCGGAGCCGAGATCTCCGAGACGCAGGATCTGTGCCGTCACGGTGCTTCCGACATTGGAGCCGAAGACTACGGGAACCGCCTGCGCAAGCTGCATGATACCGGCGTTTACAAAACCGATCAGCATAATGGTCGTGGCGGCAGAGCTTTGAATGATGCCCGTGACACCGAGTCCGAGCGCCCAGCCCTTGACGTGTCCCGCGGCCTTGGTCTTACCCGTTGTCAGTTTTTCGAGGATTTTGTTCAGGCTTCCGCCGGCCAGCTTTTCCAAAGAGGAACCCATAAGGCTCATTCCGAAGAGGAAGAGGCCGACGCCGCCGAATAATTCAAGAATCGCTAAAATGTCCATAATGATCTCCCAATAAAAAAGAATTCAATTTGTATTATATAGTAAAATTTCAAAAATGAAAATAATTATTTTTATTGAAGGATATATGTGTTATAATAATGAAAGTTTTTAATGGGGGAATAATGTTATGAAACAAAGACCGGAATGGTATAATAAGCGCTGGATCGGAAATCTTTTCACCGTTGTGATCGGTGTGACCCTCTTTGTGGTCCTCGAACATCTGGGCGATATCTGGCGCGGACTCGGTGTCTTCTTAAAATTCTTACGTCCCGTGGTGATCGGACTTGTGATCGCCTATGTTCTGGATCCCCTGACCAAGGTGTTTGAAAACCGGATCTTTGACGGTGTTAAGCGTGAAAAGCTCAGGCGCGTTCTTTCCGTGACCTTTTCCCTGATTTTGCTGCTCCTGCTGATCGTGGTGCTCGGTGTATCCCTCGTACCGCAGATCTCCGACAGCATCAAGATGTTCATGGAAAACCTGGACGGCTATTCCAAGGCGTTCAACGGCTTTATATCAAAGCTGCAGCATTCAAACATTCCGATCAACATCTCCAACATCACCACCTCCTTTGAGTCGGCGATCAACAGCATCATCGGCGCCATCACGGAAAACAAGGAGAAGATCCTTTCCGCATCCTACGGTGTCGGCAACAGCTTGATGAACGG
>CACZPL010000214.1 GCA_902783015.1 uncultured Lachnospiraceae bacterium | reverse complement strand
CCACGGGATCAATCCGCACAATATCGGGATGTTCGACAAGCTGCCGGAGACGGAGGAGGAGCTTTTATCCTATATCGAGCTGACCAGTATCTACTGCGTGGAGCGCGGAGAGAAGTACATCAACTTCACACCCATTCCGCTGCAGGAGTATTTTTCGAAGCATGTGGTGGAGGGCGAGTATTTTGACGGAAAGGAATATCAAAAGATCGAGATCGTGCCGGAGCTGTCCGATATCGCTTATCTTCGCACCTTCAAATTTGAGGACTTAACCTTCCGTGGGACGATCGAGTACCGGAGCTGTTGCTGTCAGCCGATCTCGGATTTCATGGTGATCGCGGCCTTTCATCTCGGACTGTCCAACAGATTAGACGAGTTGGATGAGCTTTTGAAGAATGATAATTCCATCTACCACAGGGGCTACACAGCCACGGAGCTCAGGAAGCTCTTTACGAGAGCGACCCTGCCGGATTTTGTGGATGCGGACGCCTTCTACGGTTTGGTAAATGATGTGCTTTCTCTGGCCAGGGACGGACTGGCCGAGCGGGGACTGCACGAGGAAGTTTTCCTGGATCCGCTGTTTGAGCGGGCACGAAGACGCAGCAATCCCGCCCAGGATATGCTCTGGGATCTTGCGGCCGGGAATCCGATCGAGCATTATATAGAAAAATACGGTAAGATCTAGGGGACGGTTTCCGTCCCCTAGTCTTTTTCTTGACAAGCACATATCCGCCGTTTACTATGTAAATGACGGGGGGAACTATTATGTCGAAACGATTAAACTATGTGGATATGGTAAAAGCAAAACAAAAGAGGAAGTAAAAGAAAATGGAAATGTTTTTTAGAATTGCCAATCTCATACTTGAGTTTGCTTTTTTTGTATGCTACGTGATCTTCTTTTATTGTTCGATAAAGAAGTGTTTTCAGAGAGACGGTGTATCTAAAAGCAATCTGTTTGTTCTAATCTTTTTCACAAATCCTATGGTTGTATTCTTGGTGTTGGGTATGCTGATCATAATCGTGGAAGTCTTTGTTCTGATCCTTGGTTATGGATATGATGCAAATACAGTTGTGGATATGTATAGGAATGTATCCAAGCTCACGCTGGCGACCGGGTTGGCAACCAATATCATATTTACATTGTTGTTAATCCTGTTTTCGCGTGTAATCGGGAAATGGTTGAAGGCGAATAATGTATCTCTGGTTGTTTTTATCTACCTGATGTTTGGTGTGATCATCGCTCTTTCCGGAGGGCGAAGTATGGGACTAAATTCGGAGTATAAGGATTTTTCGTTTAGGCTCCTTGATTTTGTGTGTAAGAGCGCGTTTCTTGTGACAGTTTTTCTTATGTACCATTTTCTGATCAAGGCGCTGGCCGAACTCACAAAGCAAAAACATCGCATTCGCTGGATGACCTTTGTGATACCACCGATTGCGTTTCTGTTATTCTACAGCGTGTTTGACGTGCTGACCTTCTATTCCCTGAGCTATGATGCAAACGTCGTGGTTCAGATTTCGGCGCTGGTCATCCTGTTGCTGTTTATCTGGGCGTTTTATGTGATTATCAACAATATCAGGGCGACCGACGAGGCGCTCACGGCAAAGGATGAGGTGAAGGAACTATCGGTGGAGGTCATGGAGGCGCTGGCGCATACCATAGACGCGAAGGATGCGTACACGAACGGTCACTCGGTCCGTGTTGCGAAGTATTCACGCATGATCGCGGAAAAGATGGGACTATCCGCGGAGTTCTGCGAAAACATCTACTACATGGGGCTGTTACATGACATCGGCAAGATCGGAGTCCCGAACGAGATCATAAACAAGCCCGGCCGCCTGACCGATGACGAATATGATGTCATAAAGACGCACCCGGAGATCGGGTATCAGATCCTCTCGGAGATCAAGAGCAACCGGGAGCTTGCGAAGGGGGCCCGTTGGCACCACGAGCGCTATGACGGGAAGGGCTATCCCGATCGGAAAGCCGGAGAGGTGATACCGCTTGAAGCACGGATCATCGCGGTAGCGGACAGCTATGACGCCATGACCTCAAATCGAAGCTACAGATCCTATCTTCCTCAGGATGTTGTCAGGTCGGAAATTGAAAATAATATGGGGACCCAGTTCGATCCGGAAGCGGCCAAATGCATGCTGGCGATCATGGATGAGGATAAGGAATACAGGCTGCATGAGCACAGTGATAACATTGTTGAAAACTCGAACGGGATGTAGTATAATATAAACGCTTTTTAGAAAGACAGAAAAGGGGGAAGAACGCATGAGTAATTCATACGGTAGCGGCTCATCCAAAGCAAAGCTCAGTATGCGGCTTACTTTGATGATGTTTGCCTTGATTCCGCTGGTTGTGGTTGCACTTTCCATCGGGATTGTTTCGATCACCAAGAGCAAGAAGGAGATCAAATCCTACACACACGATTCTTTCGTGCAGTGCATTTGTGCTGTGGGGAATTCCTTCGACACGGTCGTAAAGAAGAATGAGGAATTATTGAAGAGTTTCGCACAGGCTCCGGTGCTCCGGGACGCACTGCTGAATCCGAACGATTCCGCAAAGGTTGCTGCTGCGCAGCAGTACACGCTGGATTATTTCGGCAGCATCTCCGGCTGGGAGGGTCTGTATATCGCAGACTGGAATTCCCAGGTAATGACCCATCCCAACGAGGGCGCGATCGGCATGATCCTCCGGGAGGGCGACAAGCTGACCGGTCTGCAGAATTCTATAACAGGCGCAGCGAGCGGTGTATTTAATACGGGTATCATGACGAGCCCCGCATCGGGTCAGATCATCATGTCGGTATACACGCCGATCATGTATAACGGGGAGCCCATCGGTTTTGCGGGTGGCGGTTTCTATGTTCAGGATATTGCGGAGAACATCGCGGATGTATCAAAGCTCGGCCTTAAGACAGCTTATACCTACTTTGTAGATGCAGGCGGCACAATGCTTTACCATCCGGACGAATCCAAGATCGGTAATCCGGTAGAAAACGCAGCAGTAAAGCAGTTGGTCGCTGACCTTGCGGCAGGAAAGCATCCGGAACCGGATGTCATCGAATATAAGTATAAAGGCGCATACAAGTATGCAGGTTACTATATCGATGAGAACAGCTATTACATCGCAGTGCTCACGGCAGACGAGAGTGATGTGCTTGCAGGCGTTTACACCATCCGGAATACGACCATCATCATCTGCGTCGGATGCCTCATTATATTTGCTTTGATCGCCATCGCAGTCGAGCGT
>CACZPL010000213.1 GCA_902783015.1 uncultured Lachnospiraceae bacterium | reverse complement strand
CCAAAACCGTTTCATAAATTGTCTATATTATCAATATCGTTTCTTTGGAATCTCCCTCATATTAACTACGCGTACATACTGCAAATCATACTCGGGATATTGTAGAAATTCATCCTGCGGAGTGCGCGCCGAAATAACATGGTAGTTTCTGCAACCGTACACTTAGCGAAAAAAGAACGATATCCGGATTCATATTTGAATCCGAATATCGCGTTGTAGTTTTTTACATTACATACATTTCTCTCGACGTTCCTCCGTCCGAAAACACATGGCTGTACACCCCTGAATATTATTCAACACCAACAATTCGGGAACCGCCTCTCTTACGCGTTGAATAAGACTATCATACGAATCAGACTCTAGCCCCAAACCAATCTCATCACAAACCGCGTAATAAGCCGAAGCCTCACCATCCCATTTCACATCGATAATTATATTCATGCTTTTGCCCTTCTTTGTTTTTCTTATCAGAAACAATTCACTCGTTCTTGTTTTGTAAGTCCCTATAGTAAGCTAAATAACGATATGCCGTCCTTCTGCTGATCTCGCCTTCTGCTACAATCTCCATGATTGTCATGCCTTTTTCATATTTGACCACAAAATCATTGTAAGCAGCCATCCACGTATTATCATGTTTCTTACGCCCACCAAGATTACGATTGCGGAGTTTTTCGTTTTCTGCCTTTAGAACCGCAATCTCGTTTTCTAATTCTTTAATAATTTTTTTTGCATCATCCAAATTCCTAATCTTCACTTTGTATCTCCCTTATTTTTTCAAAAAAAGCTTGCTTTATTCGCTAGTATCATTTATTATCGTGATTGAGGAACGGGTTTTATGACTGAGTAAGGTCTGATGACTGGAAAAGGCTACTCGTTTCTTTTTTTATTTTTATTACGTCATACAAGTATTTTTTATCATCATCTCCATGCCGAATAATCATTGCCGCTCTAAAAACATTATATCTCTCTACTTCCCCATCCTCTCCGAAGACAGGGAGCGCAAATCTTGATTCATATTTATACCAACCATGTTTTGCATCTTTTGCATAATCCAGATTTTCATTTCCCAACTTGTGCCTCCTTGCTTTTTGACACTATTGTAATTCATTGAATCGTGAGTGTCAATTTGTTTTTTGGCACAGGCTGACATCATTTTATTGCCTAAATCTGTTATTGCCGCAACCGTCTTCTTCACAAATAAAAAAGATATCCGGATTCATATATGAATCCGAATATCTTTCTGTTTCCTACTACTGCAATTCCGGATAGAACGGCAGAATACAGAATTGCATTGACCGCTTAACAAGAATCCCTATCACTTCATCGAGATCAACTCGTACTCTCGCGAGCCGACGCCTATCTTCTCCGCATGCTCAAGCGTTTCCGCCCAGGAAACGTTCGGGTTGCTGTTATGCCAAACGTCGCCGTGGTCGTGGAAGTGTTCGCTCGCCATATTGTCGCCCAGCTGACTGTTCCTGATGGGTTCCGCCTTCTGGCAAAGATCCACGCATGCCTGATCCAAGGCAACCGGATCGAAGGATGCCAGCATTCCGATATCCGGAAGGATGGGCGCATCGTTTTCTCCGTGGCAGTCGCAATTCGGTGATACATCCGTGATCAGACTGATATGGAAGCTCGGTCTTCCGTTCAAGACCGCAGCGGTGTATTCCGCCATCCTTCTTCCCAACATCTGCGGCGCATCCCAGTTGTCATTCTCTATCGCGTCAAAGGCACAGGCCCCTATACAGCGTCCGCAGCCCTTACATTTTTCAGGGTCGATCCACGCTTTGTTTCCCTCGTAGATGATGGCGTCCGAACCGCATTCCTTCGCGCATCTGCGACAGCCCCTGCAAAGGTCGGTGATCACATGGGGATGACCGCTGTTATGCTGCTGCATCTTGCCGGCTCTGCTGCCGCATCCCATACCGATATTCTTGATCGCGCCGCCGAAGCCCGCCTGCTCATGCCCCTTGAAATGATTCAGCGATATCACGATATCCGCATCCATCACGGCACGTCCGATATACGCCTCCTTACAGTATTCACCGTTCGGCACCGGAACGGCTATATCGTCCGTCCCGCGCAGTCCGTCCGCAATGATGATCTGACACCCCGTCGTCACCGTGTTGAACCCGTTGATGTTTGCGCAGTCCAAATGCTCAAGCGCGTGCTTTCTGCTGCCCGGATACAGCGTGTTGCAATCCGTCAAAAACGGCAGGCCTCCCGTCTCCTTAACCACATCGGCAACAGCCTTTGCGTAGTTCGGGCGCAGGTACGCCAGGTTGCCGAGCTCCCCGAAATGCATCTTGATCGCTACAAATTTTCCGTCCATATCGATGGAGCCGATCCCTGCCATTCTGATCAGCTTTTGCAGTTTCGCCGGCAGACTGACCCCCAGAACCGTTCTGAAATCCGTAAAGTAAACCTTTGATTTTTCCATTTTCGTAACCTCCCAACGAAATACGAATCATCATATTACATTCCCATACTTTGTTTCTACTATAGCAGGCCTGCAATGTCAATAATCAACAAAACACTTCACCCGAAAAATCTTTTCCTTGTAAACTCACATCGTAAATGCGGACATCAGCACCGTGATCGTCAGGATGGAAACCACGGTTGAGATCGCAATGCCGGAGGATAAAAGCTCCGTGTCCTCGCCTGTCTTTTCGGCTTGAATCATGGGCAGATTTCCAACCGGCATGGCGGCCATCAGGCACAGGCTTAAAACCGTGATCCGGTTAAAGCCGAGAGCATTTAAGATAAAGAACATCGCAATCGGGAGCAGGATCATCCGGATCACGATATAAGCCCAGATCCGCGGATTTTTTACTCCCTTCATGATCTGCATCCTCGCAATGTTCACGCCGAGCAGCGTCATGGAAAGAAAGACGGTTGCATTCCCCACATAGCCGATGCTGTTTGCAAGGATGGGCGGCAGATGCACATCAAACCAAAATAAGACAAGACTCAAAACCGCCATCACGGTTCCCGGGCTGAAGATCTTGCCGATGCTCATCTTCTCTTTTCCGCCGGAGAGAAGCACGATCCCGTGTGTGTAAAAAAGCAGACTGTACATCACGTTACATACGATCACATAGAGGATCGCGTTTTCCGGCAAAATGGCACGGGCAACGGGAATACCGATAAACCCGATATTCGTGTACACGATCATCAGATTATAAAACCTTCGGTCATCCTTTTTTGCCCTTACCAGGATCGGAAACAAAAAACCGAGGAGAACCAGTCCGATATAAAATGCGGCGCCGAGGATCAGCGCGGTGATCAGATCACCGTGGGTGGCCGTTATGTTTCCTGACTGGATTGAGGCCAGGATCATGGCCGGATTACAGATATCCAACACGATCGCGGAAAGCTTTTGGGATACCGTGCCGTCTACCACATTTCTTTTATATAATAATACACCTATCGCAACAAGAATGGTGATCACACCCATCTGTTGCAAGACCACCGTACTGCTCATGGTCTCTCCTCTCTGTTCATCGTTAAATTCGTTTTTTATCCACGACACAGTCAAAGTGGTCGTGTGTACCAAAACAGAAACAGCCCATCGGGGGGCTGTTTCTCGGTGGACTGTCAAAAGTATTGCGTTCTCTCCCCGCCGATATATTTCAATCGGCTTCTTCCCGCGATCACGATTGCTTCGTCGATCCTGTTATTCTCAAGCTTGATCGGGACTACGACCGGTCTCATATGCATACCGATCATCACACCGCCGATATCGATCCCGACCGTTGCCATGGAACGGATATCCTCCACAACCACCGGTTCCCGCAGAGAGTGATAATGCTTTGTCGCAAAGGCACCGCCCGCTTTTCTGTGTGGCACGGCATTTACCATGGTAAAGCCGTAACGTTCTGCCACGGCTCGCTCAACGACCAGCGCTCTGTTTAAGTGCTCACAGCATTGGACCGCGATATCAAACTCCGCACCGAACACTTCGGTCAGCGCCCGGTACAGTTCTTCCGCAACATCCTCGCTTGAATCGGCGCCCGGATATTCTCCGTGCACGGTACTGGTGGAGCATCCCACCACCAGTAGCTTCCCGATGGTCAGGTCCGCGTTTTGCCTGACCTCATCCATGGTTTTCTTTGCCTGTTCGTATATCCCGCTCATTTGAATTCTTCCCTAACCTCTTCGTTTATATATTATTCTCCCAAAATCATTGCAACGTCAAGTTATTCTTTGTCAGCCTCAATCTCAACAGGCTCGACCGTGAGGTCCGGATACCTTTCGGGCTCATGCACGACCACCTGCTGCGCGGCCAGATTGATCCCGTTTCGCTCGCACATCAGCTTCAGCTCACGGTTCAACGCCCGGCGCAGCCAACCGTAATACATGCCCTTACAGAAGATCGCAAAGGAGAGGACCACGGCGTTTGCCGTGATATCCTGAACCCCGCGGTATTTCGGACCTCCCACCTCGGTTTTTGACATCTCGCACAGCTTATCATGGAGCTTCGGCAATTCTTCATTGAGAACCGCCTCCACACGCTCCAAAGATTCTTTCAGGTCAATGTTTAAGGTTGTTATAACACGATCCTGTTTTTCGGAAGGCATGTAAATATAATTCTTGAAGTCATTATTCCGTACAATGGTGATCTCCGAAAACCACTTCAGCTTTGTGGTACGTACACCGATGCTCAAGATGACACCGAAGCGGTCGTTGTACGACACGAAATCGCCTGCCCGGGCGACTCCCTCAAAGGTCATCAGGATGCCGGCCAGGATATCTGCCACGATATTCTGACAGCCGATACCGAACACAACGCCGACAACGCCGCCCGTCAGGCTGAGAGCTCTGGTATTGACTCCGCAGCCGGCCAGGCACAGAAAGATGCCTGCAATGGCAAAGGCGTATCCCGAAAAGCTGTTAAGCAAATGGCAGATTGTCTCGCCTCTCGATCCCGATGCGCGTGCGATCAAAAACAGCAGCTTGTGGATCACCTGCTTTGAGATGAACAGCACGATGACGATCATCACACAGGAGATCAGAGAATAAAGGTTAAACCCGCGTTCCCATTCTCCGTGAAAGCAGTAATACCAAACGGAGTTTTCGCCTGCGACAAGGGCGTAAGCAAACAGCGCGACAACCAAAAGGATGACCATGATCCTGAACGCGGATTTAAACTTTTCATCCGAAGTCTTGTCCTTCCACCGGATGCTGTCATCCGGCCACCGCTGTTCAAAATAAGGCTTGTTTTTGTTAATGAAGCTGCTCAGCATGGCGATCACATCGTCATCCTTCTGCCGCATCTCCTCTTCCGATTTTCTGTCCGCCTCCGACTCTTTCTCTTCGGGCTCCGGAAGCTCCTCCTCATCCTCCTCTGCATTCTCTGCATCTTCTTTTCTTTTGCTTGCACAGGTTAATACGATCACCGCACTAACAAATAAAAGCAATACGATCGCTGCGCAGACAACCGGCAGAAGCTTCGTATGATCAAGATGATGCAGCGGTCTCATCACCAGCATGAAATCATCATCCACTCTGCGCACGGAAGAAAAATAGGTTGTGTAAAATAACTTCATATTGCCGTTGAAGCGATCCCGCAGGTGCGATTCATCGATTCCCAGATCGAGGGCGGTAAAGCCGGAGCCATCGCTGGAATCAAAGGTGGTTTCGTATACTCCGTCGCGAACCTGCCCACCCTGTTTCACGATCAGGCTTTCCGCATCTATGCGCATAAGGAAGGTATCATTCAAAAGACCGATCCTTTCAAACACGTGATCCACAGACATGTTATTTGCCAGTCTTTCGACTTCCGTATCATCTGCCACAAGCATGAGCATCCCATAGCCGTCATTGTTCTTATCCCGCAGGGATACAGCAAAGCGTTGTATCACATCATCCGCAATCTCATCATACTCCGGTTCCGTCACAAGCTCCGATCTTCCCTGAAGCACCACATAGAACGGAGATGACCGATCCACATTTACGCGATCGTAAGGAGAATTTGTGGTCAAAACTTTTCCCTGCCTGTCAAAAATATAGATGTAGCGCACACCCAGTTTCTCCGACAGTTCCTTTAAGTATGCCTCCGACACGTTCTGATGCTCCGTATGTGCGAGCAGACAGCCGGCAATCCGGCATTTGACCAGATACTCCTCCCCATACATTTTTTCCAGTTTTTCCAAATAATACTTGCCGATTTCCAGATTATTTACAACTTCTTCGACCTTATTTTGACTGTATCGGAAGGTATCTGCATACCGTTGAAGCCATTCGTGCAGTAGTCCCGAGAGCAGGATCACGATCAACGCTGCAAAGGAAACGATCTTCAGCTTTCCCGCCAGGGTTTTGTTCCATGCAAAATGTTTTCGCTGCCTGAGTCTGGCCGCAGCGATATCCTGTAAATGGATAAACGCATAGACCATAAACACTCCGCTCACCAGCACAAACAGCAACACAAGAAAACCGGTGTTTTCCCATGCTTCCTTGCGTACCTCCTCTGTAGGAAGCATGGCAAGCATAAAAACACCGTCTACGTTTACAGGTGTCGCATAATACTCCTGTTCCGCCAGGGAAAGGGGAATCACCTGATCGCCGGTTTCAAAAAGCTCCTTTAATTCCTCAAATCCAAGCGCCTGAGACGATCCTCTTTTGCAGATACCGAGCTCATCGATCTTTCGACCTTCCAGGTCGAGGAAGCCACAGGAAAGCACTTTCCCTGCTATTCGATCCGTCGCCAGCACAAAACCCTTCTTCCCGATGGAGACAGTGCAAAGCCTACGCTTCCAGGAAAAATAGTTTGTAATATCACTCTCGGTTTGTACTCTTTTTATTTCGGCGATCAGAAGCCATTGATCATTCTTTGCACTCCAGAAGACAAAGTCCTGTTTTTCTTCATTCGGACTCGCGATATCGTAGCCGGACAGAAGGGCATAACGGTAGCCCTCATAATCCGTCACGAACTCATCCATATCCCGGAAAAGATGGGATTCCAAAACATCCTTGACAACACTGTCCGGAATCTCAGAATTCATAGCCTCTCCGGACGCAAAGACCGTTTTTCCGTCCCGGTCGCGAATCTCAATACCATACACATCCGCAGCCTTTACATAGTCGTCAAGCAACGCCTTGATCTTTTCATCGTCCTCCATGCGGTCAAGTGCAAAGGATAACGTCTTCAGCTTGGCATATTCCATTTTTGTGGAATTGACCTCGGTAAGATAATTGTTTTCCAGCATCGCGGGAAACAGGTTTGCAACCGATTCAGCCTGATCGGGCAGCTCTTTCCGAACGGTTTCATCCTGTATATGGTTTTCCTCATAGTAGAACAAAACAAAGACTGCAGCAACAAAGATGATCCATATTGCCACAAGGCCTGCTCTTTTCTTTTTCACATCCGTCATGGCGAGCCTCCCTCCTCTGTATGATTCATTTTCTTATCCGTGCTCCGTGTCCGCCGTCGGATCCTATGAACCGACACCGGCACCGTGATCCCAAAGGGTTGCTTTTTTTATTCGAATTTCGCTATGACCTCTTCGTTGGCTTTTATAGCCGCCTGTTCCATGTCGTCACGGTCCTTTTTCAGCTTTTCGGAAAGCTCCGGATCGCTGACTGCCATGATCTGAAGCGCAAGATAGGCCGCATTCTTGCTCCCGTTGATCGCAACGGTAGCTACCGGGATTCCCGGCGGCATCTGTACGATCGACATCAGGGCATCGGTCCCGTCGAGTACCGAACCCGAAAGCGGTACACCGATCACGGGGAGCACGGTCTGACTTGCCACAACACCCGGAAGCGCCGCTGCCATGCCCGCCGCGGTGATGATCACCTGCGTCCCGTCATGGTTCACTTCCTCAATAAATGCGGAAAGGCCCGCATGCGCGCGATGCGCCGACAAACAACGCACCTTCACCTCCGCGCCGAATTTCTTCAAAATATCCACTGCCGGCTCCACCTTTGCAAGATCGCTGGTGGAACCCATTATTATTGCTGCTTTCATTTTTTTCCTCCTTGTATATTGAGTGACGCTGTCTCGCTCCCGGTAGGTATTTTTTAACCCGCTCTGAGTGGATGAATAAAAACCGGTTGGACGGGTCGCTCTTAAAAAACACCGTACCTCGCGCTCGACAGCTGTTTACTGCTATCTATACTGTTATTTGATTTAGAAAACTACAACCGATCGACGTCGTCTCGCCATTCATTTTACCTTTTAGGTAGTCTTCTACGGTTTTTCCCATGTCGGCGAATGACGACAGGGTTCCGAGGTTTGTGCCCGCCTTGACGGGCTTTCCGTAGAGGAGAACGGGGACGTATTCCCTTGTGTGGTCCGTGCCCGTGAAGGTCGGATCGTTGCCGTGGTCTGCAGTGATGAGGAGGATATCCCCATCCTTCATCCTTGAAAAGAGCGTCGGAAGCCAAGCATCGAAGGCTTCCAGTGCGTCCTTGTAGCCCTTTACGTCTCTGCGATGTCCGTAGAGCATATCAAAGTCCACAAGGTTCGTAAAGATAAGGCCTTCTTCCACGGTATCCATATAATCGAGGGTCTTTTGCATACCGTCGGCATTTCCCCTCGTATGAACCTCCTGCGTGATGCCGGAGCCGTTGAAGATGTCGGCGATCTTTCCGACCGCCGCCACGGTCTTCCCGGCATCCTTCAGGTGGACGAGCACGTTATCCTCCGGCGGTGTCAGCGCATAATCCCTGCGGTTTGTAGTCCTCTCAAAGCCGTTTTCCGTAAGGATAAAGGGCCTTGCGATCACACGACCCACGGCATGTTCGCCGGTCAGCATTTCCCGCGCCGCGCGGCACCAGGCATACAGTGTATCAAGGCCTACCTTTTCCTCACTCGCTGCGATCTGGAATACGGAATCCGCAGACGTGTAGATGATGGGCCAGCCGGTCTTCATGTGCGCATCCTTGTATTCTTCTATGATTGGGATCCCGGAGGACACCTTGTTGCCGTAGCACCCCTCCACGCCGATTTTCTTTAAATACGCATCGATCAGTTCCTGCGGAAATCCGTTCGGGTAGGTCGGCATGGGCTTTTCGGTAATCACGCCGATCATCTCAAAGTGCCCGGTAGTCGTATCCTTTCCCATGGATCGTTCCCGCGCCCGGCCGTATGCACCCGTGCAGGCGTGCTCGTTCTCTGCTCGAAAGCTTGTACCCTCTATCATGTCTAACCCGATAGACTTCATATTCGTAAAATTCGCATCCGGATAGGTCTTTAAGATGTGCCCGAAGGTGTCCGCACCCACATCGTGGAACAAGTCCGCATCCGGTGCCTGTCCGCAACCCGCGGAATCAAGTACGATCCATATGACTCGTTTTGACATTTCAGCCCTCCAATGGTTTATTCAAAAGCTCGGTGCCCGGAAGCACAAACCTTCCGTTTTCAATAATTGCTGTCCTGCCGCCGTCCGCCTTCACGGCCCAGATCCCGGCAAGCTCCTCGTAGGGGATCGTGATATCCGTGTGGCAGTTGAAGTAGGCCTGTTTTTTCTCCTCGGGATCCTCGGAGTGACGCTTTACCGAGCACTCGTTTTCCTTCGCCACGATCTCCTTGCCGTCCGGATTAAAGAGTTTTGCCTCCTCACTGTAGGAATAGCAGGTATCTCCGACCGCAAAGTGCGGTCCCATCTTTTCCACGATCAGGATCGGAAGAAGCTTCAGGATATCAAGCCGCCTTGCCATCTCGTAGGCCACGGTATTGGTCCCGATGGCAAACTCCCCGATGGGAAGTGTCCTGTGGTGGAACATCAGGTTTTCCTCTATAAACCGTTTTCCCTCCTCGGGATCCTCAAAGTTGTCGCAGCTGTAATCCGCCATACACCCGTTTTCAAAACGGATGCTCAGATTTTCGTATTTCAGGTCATTTAAGTACACGCTGCTCACGTGGAGCACGCCCTCCGTGCCCGTAAGTACCGGCGAAGTAAAGACCTCTCCAACCGGAATGTTCACATCCGCCACGCAGTTTTCGAAATTGGTCTCCTTTACCCGGTCGATCCTATGCAGCATGACCTTCATGTCCGTTTTATTTTCTCCGGCGCCCTTTACCAGCACGTGTTCCGCCTGATCGAGACAGTCGATGATGCTCTGCTGTACCCTCGTGTACACGTCGTTGTCAAGCGTGTTCACCTTGATGATTTCATCAAAGATCTCCGAGAAGTTCTCTCCGATCTCCGGGATCGGGTAGGCGATGATGGTAAAGCTGTAATCATCCCGCGGCATATATTGATTGGCAATTTCCGAAGCACGGGATGCCGTCTCAACGGAGAGCTTGTTCTGCTCCTCGGAAAGCTTTAATGCATACTTTGCACTCTTCGGCACAAATGGTGTCTCTCCGAAGGTCTCCATCACGGCCGGACCGCCGTAGGCCCGCGCCTCCGCCTTATGCACCTCGTATACCTTTTTTAAGACCTCAAGCTTTCGCTCGCAGATCGCCTTATTCAAAAACACCGCCTCATCCATGCGGTGATCATATTCATATTGTTTGTTGGCCGGTGTTGCGACATATCCCACACGATTTGTCAGCCTGCGGTTAAGCCTGCATAACGCATACCGAAAAACGATGGGCTTTAAGCCGTGCTCCTCAAAGAGACGGATCGCGCAGCGTACAACGCGCTCAAAGCCGAGCGTGTAGCGGATATTCACCGTCTTCTTTTTGGTGATATCGATTCGCATGGTCTGATATCCGCGCACAAAACCGTCCACATAGGTTTTTGCCATGGCAAGGATCTTTTCCTCCGGCAGACCGCTTAAATACCGGACCGTTTTGATCTCGTTTTCGGTGATGTACTCGCCGTATCTGTACAGATAGGCAGGTTCCGAAAGATCTGCGCTCTCCAGGATACGGTTGGCAAGCGCATCACCGTCAGACAACATCGTCTCCTCGGTACGCCCCCCGTAGAGTAGCTCCATGTAGTCCAGCATGTAATAATATACGGCATCCTTTACGGATGCTTTCTTCGGTAGCTCCTCCTCCGAAAAGAGACCGTAGACCATGAGAAACAGTTCCATCAGGCCCACAAGCGCTTCCTGCTTTTCCTCAAACGCATAGCCGATTGCGGACCGAAGCTCCGCGTAGACCGCCGAGAGCACGGGTCCGAGCTCTTCGCCCAGACACTTTGCCGCATAGTCCGGATTTGCAAAACTTTCCGCATAGTGCTCCGGCAGGATGTCCGCATACAGCGCGCGGTTCATTTCGCACAGTGCCTCATCAGAACCTGACTGCGGCTTGCTCACGCAGAGAAACGCATCGTAGCAGTCCAGTAAAAAACCGGCAACCGTATCAAAGTACGGTTTGAACTCCGCATGCAGGGTTGTCTCCTCCTGTATTTCGCTGATGCGTGCCACCGCAAGTTCCGTGCGGAGGAAAATGTCGGGGTTGAAATAGAATTGTTCTTCCATGTGTTCTCCTATGTGTAACTAACGGGATAGTATTAAAAACGCGATCGCTATGGCAAGCGGGGCCAGACAAAGAAGTGCCGAGGTCCGCTTGCTGCCGAGACTGCCCTTTTGTGATTTCTTCGCAAGCTGTGCAAAGATCTCCCCGACCAGAGAGAGAATGATGGCGATCAAAACAAGCATGCCGCAGATCTCCGGCACATGGCCTGCCGTAGCGACAGAACAGATCACCGTACCGATCTCCATGGCAAGCGCACATCCCGCCATGACAAACGCGATCACGGTGTCCGACGCTATACTCTCGTCCGAAAAATAATATCTTCTTCTGTGTTTGTTACCACGTTTCCGACGCCGTTCGCGTTCGACCAAATCATTACTCAACACAGCCGATCAGCTCCTTCACATCCTCGATGTGATGATTTTGTAAATACCGTTCAATTCCGTCTATGATATCCAGCGTCGCATAGGGATTCGTGAAATTCGCCGTGCCGACGGCAACCATGGTCGCTCCGGCCATAATAAGCTCAAGTGCATCCTCCGTGGTCGCAACACCGCCCATACCGATGATCGGCAGGCTTGTCGCCTTATGCACCTCATATACCATGCGAACCGCAACCGGATGAATAGCCGGACCGGATAACCCGCCCGTCCTGTTTGCGAGCTGGAAGGTTCTCTTTTCCACATCGATCTTCATGCCGGTGATGGTGTTGATCAAAGAGACTGCATCTGCACCGCCCGCTTCCGCCGCCTTTGCCATCTCCGCGATGCTCGTGACATTCGGTGAAAGCTTCATGATCACCGGCTGTGCAGCAACTTCCTTCACGGCCTTCGTGATCTCAAAAAGCGCCTTGGGGTCCTGGCCGAAGGCAATGCCGCCCTCCTTGACGTTCGGGCAGGAAACATTGATCTCGAGGAGATCCACATCCGTTCCCTTCAGCTTTTCGCAAACCGCAAGATAATCCTCCACGGTCTTTCCGCATACATTCACGATGATCTTTGCGTTCTGCTCAAGCAGAAACGGAAGGTCACGTGATAAAAATGTATCGATACCCGGATTCTGCAGACCCACCGCATTTAACATGCCGCCGTGTGTCTCCGCGATCCGAGGCGTCGGATTGCCTGCCCACGGCGTGCTTGCCACACCCTTGGTGGTCACCGCGCCGAGTTTGGACAGATCGATAAAATCACAGTATTCCATACCGGAGCCGAAGGTACCCGATGCAACGGTGATCGGGTTTTTCATGATCACACCGGCGATATCTACCGAAAGATTCATTTAAAACACCACCTCTCTCGCATCAAATACCGGGCCTTCTTTGCAGACTCGTTTATTCTTCACCTGACTGTGCTCGTCCACGGAGCTGGTCTGACACACGCAGGCAAGGCAGGCGCCGACGCCGCAGGCCATGCGCTCCTCCAAGGAAAGCTGCGCCTCGATATTGTGCTCAAGCGCATAGGCCTGAATAGCGGAAAGCATGGGGCGCGGACCGCAGGCATAGATCACGTCTCCCGAGATCTGGTATTCCTCGATGGCGTCCATCACGGTACCGTGAATGCCGATATTTCCCGCATCGCTCGACTTATAAACTGTCCCGCACCGATAAAACTCCTCGGATAAGAACTCCTCATCCCGGAAACCGAGCACAATGGTCTTTTCGCAGGTAAGCTCTCTTGCAAGCGCAAGCAGGGGCGGGATACCGATGCCGCCGCCGACTAAGATCGCGCGCTTTTTGTCGCGCAGCGTATAGCCGTTTCCCAAGGGGCCTATGATGGAGATCTTATCCCCCGCGCGAAGATTGGAAAACTCCGCGGTTCCCTTTCCGACCTTCCTGTACACCAGCCTGACAAAACCGTTGAACCGGTCGATATCACAGATACTGATGGGCCGCGGAAGCAACCGGCTTCCGTCAGCCGAATAGCAATTGACAAACTGTCCGGGTCTTGCACGTTGCGCGATCTCCGGTGCATCCACGATCATGGAGTACACATCCGTCGCGATATTGTCCTGCCTAAACAGGACTGCTTTCATCTTAAAATATTTCATATACTCCTACTTTCTTGCTCCGTTGATATCCTCAATCATATCAATCACCGCCTGACGGCTCGCATCCGCATAAGCCTCCGCGGAGTATGCCGCATACTTCGTATTTTTATATGCCGCAATGATGCCGCGGGAGGAATTGACGATCGCACCGAGTCCGTCCTCGTTGAAATAGTCTACCAGATCCTCCGCCTTTCCGCCCTGCGCGCCGTAGCCCGGCACCAGAATGTAGATATTCGGCATCAGCTTGCGAAGCTTCTTTCCCATCTCCGGGTAGGTGGCACCGATCACACAGCCCACGTTGCTGTAATCTCCGTCCATGCTCATGGCACCCCACTCGTTCACCTTCTCGGCCACAAGCTCATACAGCGGTCTGCCGTCGATCTCACGGTCCTGGAATTCACCCGACGACGGATTGGAGGTCTTTACCAGCACAAAAATACCGCGGTCGTTTGCGTTGCAAACATCGATAAAGGGCTTCACACCGTCTGTCCCGAGATACGGGTTTACCGTGACAAAATCCTCATCAAAGGGTACATAGGTTTTCGAGCCCACGGTCACCGTTCCGATATGCCCTACAGCGTAAGCCCCGGAGGTGGAACCGATATCGCCTCTCTTGATATCGCCGATCACCACAAGCCCCTTTTCCTTACAATAATCCACGGTTTTCTTAAAAGCCTCGATACCGGGCACGCCAAACTGCTCATACATGGCGATCTGCGGCTTTACCGCGGGGATCAGGTCATATGTGGCATCCACGATTCCCTTGTTGAACTCAAAGATTGCCGCGGCAGCGCCCTCTAAGGTTTCTCCGTGTTCGGAAAACGCCTGCTTTTGAATGTGCTCCGGCACATAGGAGAGCATCGGGTCAAGTCCGACCACGATCGGCGCATCCTTCTCCTTAATCTTCTTGATCAGCTTACTTATCATCTCTTTACACCTCCGATTATGATTCTATTTTAATTCGCAAAAGAGCATGTACCCCGTAACCTTCGGATACATGCTCTCTTACGCATATGATCAGCCATGCGGATGCAGGGTTGCATACAGCTTATCTAAATCTGCCACCAAATGGATATATACCTTGTTTCTTGCCTCATCCGGCGGGATCGGTTCCCCCGTATCCTCCGTATCTTCCGTATCCTCCGTATCTTCCGTCGGTTCCTCCGTCGGTTCCTCTGTCGGTTCCTCCGTCGGCGTTTCCTCGCTGGTCGGTTCCTCTGTCGGTTTCTCCGTAGTCTTCTTCTCCGTAGTCTTCTTCTCCGTGGTCGGATCCTGATTACCGCCGGTAGGCGCAAAGACAGCTGCCACGATCATATTCTCCGTGATATTCTTGAGCTCCACCTGCGACTGCGCACCGATGCTCGCGCCGTTTACCGTCACGTCCTTGATCCGGTAGCCCGGATTCGGCGTGATATAGACGGTAAAGCTCGCGCCCTTCTTCAGGTCCTTGGCACCCGGCGAAATGGTTCCGCCCTCTCCTGCTACGGTGTCCACCTTAAAGCCGTCGTCCTTGTGGATGTCGCAGTG